>JAATEW010000414.1 GCA_015655535.1 Hyphomicrobiales bacterium
CCGAAGCATCCGTCTATCGGTTTCTACGACCTGCATCTGCCGATCTACAGCTACGCGAAACCATCGCTACAGCCCGAACTGCCCGCGAACCAGCGCGCAGACTTCGCCGAGGTTACCGGCGGCCTGTCGGAGGCGGCGGCATTGCACGAGGCGCGGCGCTGCCTGTCCTGCGGCAATTGCTACGAATGCGACGGCTGCTTCGCCGCCTGTCCCGAAACGGCGATCGCCAAGCTGGGCCCCGGCCGCGGCTATGCGGTCGACCTGGCGCTCTGCACCGGCTGCGCCGCCTGCTTCGAACAATGCCCCTGCCACGCAATCGATATGGTTCCAGAGCGGGCCTGAGCCGAGGTTAAGATCATGAGCACCAGGACCACGATGGACGGCAATACGGCCGTCGCGCATGTCGCCTATCGCGTGAATGAAGTCTGCGCGATCTATCCGATCACGCCGTCTTCGACGATGGCCGAACTCGCCGATCAATGGATGGCGGATGGCGTCACCAACATTTGGGGCAATGTCCCGTTCGTGCAGGAGATGCAGAGCGAGGGCGGCGCGGCGGGCGCGGTGCATGGCGCGCTGCAATCGGGCGCGCTTACCACGACCTTCACCTCTTCGCAGGGGTTGATGCTGATGCTCCCGAACATGCTGAAGATCGCGGGCGAGCTCACATCGACCGTCTTCCACGTCGCGGCGCGCTCGCTCGCGACCTCGGCGCTATCGATCTTCGGCGACCATTCCGATGTGATGACCGTCCGCACGACCGGCTTCGCTCTGCTTTCCTCCGCCTCGGTGCAGGAGGCGCATGACTCCGCTCTCATCGCGCAGATGGCGACGCTCGAAGCGCGCGTTCCTTTCCTGCACTTCTTCGACGGCTTTCGTACCTCGCATGAGCTGAACACGCTCGAACTTCTTTCCGATGCCGAGATCCGGGCGATGATCGACGACGATCTCGTCCGCGCCCATCGCGGCCGCGCGCTCAATCCGGAACATCCTTTCGTGCGCGGCACGGCGCATAATCCCGATACTTATTTCCAGGCGCGCGAAGCCGTGAATCCCTATTACGAGCGCGTGCCCGGCATTGTCGAGGCCGCGATGCAGCGCTTTGGCGATCTGACCGGCCGCCGCTATCAATTGTTCGAATATGAGGGCGATGCCGACGCCGAGCGTGTGCTCGTGCTGATGGGATCGGGCGCCGAGACGGCGCGGCAGACCGCTGCGGCGCTGCGGGCGAAAGGCGAGAAGGTCGGCGTCCTGCAAGTGCGTCTCTATCGGCCCTTCTCGACGCGTCACCTGCTCGCGGCGCTGTCCGCCTCCGTGCGCCGCATCGCCGTGCTCGAACAGACAAAGGAAAACGGCGCCGTCGGCGAACCGCTCTTCCAGGATTTGGTGACCGCCTTGGCCTCCGCCGTCGGCCGAGGTGAGCGGCAGACCATGCCGCTCGTGGTTGGAGGCCGCTATGGCATCTCATCGAAAGACTGCTCGCCGGCCATGATGAAGGCGGCCTTCGACGAACTGAAGGCCGAGAAGCCGCGCACCAGCTTTACGCTCGGCATCAATGACGACCTCAGCCATACGAGCCTTGCGATCGATTCTTCCTTCACCATCGAGCCGCCCGATGTCACGCGCGCCTTGTTCTATGGCCTTGGCGCTGATGGCACGGTCGGCGCCAATAAGAACAGCGTGAAGATCATCGCCGAGGACGCGGGCCTCTATGCGCAAGGCTATTTCGTATACGACTCGCATAAATCGGGTGCGCAAACCGTGTCGCATCTGCGTTTCGGGCCCAATCCGATCCGCGCGCCTTATCTGATTGCGCAGGCCAGTTTCGTCGCCGTTCATCAGTTCAGCTTTTTGGAGCGGCAGGACATGTTGCGCCTCGCCGCGCCGGGCGCAACCTTCCTGCTCAATGCGCCTTATGAAGCGGACGAAGTCTGGGATCATCTGCCGCGTCCCGTCCAGCAAGGGATCATCGACAAGAAGCTGCGCTTCTTCGTCATCGATGCCTCCGCCGTCGCGCGGAAAGTCGGCCTCGGAACGCGGACGAATACCGTCCTTCAGACCTGCTTCTTCGCCATCTCCGGCGTCTTGCCGCGCGAGAAGGCGATCGCACACATCAAGGAATCCATTCGCAAGACCTATGGACGCAAGGGCCAGTCGGTCGTCGACGAGAATTTCGCGGCGGTCGATGGCACATTGCTGCATTTGCATGAAGTGAAAGTGCCGGCCAAAGTGACGAGCACGGCGGATCTGCCTCCGCTTGTCCCGGCCGACGCTCCCGCCTTTGTGAAAGGCGTCACCGCCCGCATGTTCGCAGGGCTCGGCGACGAAATCCCTGTCAGCCTGATGCCGGCCGATGGCACATTCCCCTCCGGCACCAGCGCCTATGAAAAGCGCAACATCTCCGACATCGTGCCGGATTGGCGCGAAGACCTTTGCATCCAGTGCGGCCAATGCGGTTTCGTCTGCCCGCATAGCGTGATCCGCGCGCGCTATTATAACGAAGAGAAACTGGCAGGGGCGCCGGAAGGTTTCAAATCGGCGCCGGTCAATGCGCGCGGCTATCCGGAGGCGCGATTTACCTTGCAGTTCTATGTCGAAGACTGCACCGGATGCGGTCTCTGTGTCGAAGCCTGCCCCGAGACCAGCCCGCGCGAACCCGACGTCAAAGCGATCAATATGACGGATAAGCTGCCGATCCTTGAGCGCGAGCGCACAAGCATCGGCTTCTTCGAGACTCTGCCGGTCAATGACCGGGCGCGCGTCGATTTCGCCAATGTGCGCGGCGTGCAGTTTCTCGAGCCTCTGTTCGAGTTCTCAGGCGCTTGCGGTGGCTGCGGCGAGACGCCCTATCTCAAGCTTTTAAGCCAGCTCTTCGGCGACCGGCTGCAAGTTGCGAACGCGACCGGCTGTTCGTCGATCTATGGCGGCAATCTGCCGGTCACGCCTTGGACCAAGGATCGTGAGGGCCGCGGTCCCGCCTGGTCGAACTCTCTCTTCGAGGACAATGCCGAATTCGGTCTCGGCTTCCGGCTCGCCGCCGACAAGCATCTCGATCTTGCACTGACGCTGCTCGCCGGGCTCGCAGACAAGGTTGGACAGGATCTCGCTCAAGCCATCGCGAAAGCGCCGCAGATCCAGGAATCGGAGATCCGGGCGCAGCGCGTCAGGGTCGCGGAGCTTAAAGTTCGGCTTCTGACTATAAAGGATGAGGCGGCGCTCGATCTGCTCTCCGTTGTCGATCATCTTGTCCGGCGCAGCATTTGGGCCGTCGGCGGCGACGGCTGGGCCTATGACATCGGCTATGGCGGCCTCGATCACGTGCTGGCCTCCGGCCGCAACGTGAATGTGCTCGTGCTCGATACGGAAGTCTATTCCAACACGGGAGGCCAGGCCTCCAAGGCGACGCCGCTCGGCGCGGTCGCGAAATTCGCGGCGGCGGGCAAGCGGACCGCCCGCAAGGATCTGGCCTTGCAGGCGATCGCCTACGGAAATGTCTATGTCGCGCAAGTGGCGATGGGCGCCAATCCGCAGCAGACGCTCGAAGCCTTCCGCGAGGCTGAGGCCTATGAAGGCACCTCCTTGATCCTGGCCTATAGCCATTGCATCGCGCATGGAATCGATATGCGGCTCGGCATGAAGCAGCAGGATCTTGCAACCGCCAGCGGCTATTGGCCTTTGTTCCGCTTCAATCCGAAAATGCGCACGGTCGGCGAAGCGCCGTTCCGGCTCGACTCGCCAAGGCCTCATATCCCGTTGAAGGCCTATGCCTATAATGAGATCCGCTTCCGCTCCCTGGCGCAAACGCGCCCGGAGGAAGCGGCGGTCCTGCTCGCCGCGGCGCAGCGCGGCGTCGATGAGAAATACCGGCAATATGAAGATCTCGCGCGGCGCGACGGCAGCCGGTTCAGCGCCGATGCCCATCAGGGGGCGGACAGTGCCAATGTCTCCGCCCCTGCGTCGCCCGATTTGGAAGTCAAGCCAGTCATCGCGCACGAGGCCTTAGTCTGAGCAGCCGCTTCCGGATGCGGGAAGAGAGGAGAATCCCATGCCGCTTGCTACGAAATATCTCGGGCTTTCATTGAAAAACCCGCTCGTTGCCTCGGCATCGCCGGCCAATGCGCAGATCGATCATCTGCGCCGTCTGGAAGATGCCGGTGCCGCGGCCGTCGTGCTGCCATCGCTGTTTCAAGAGCAGCTTGAGGCCGAAGACGCCATCGACGCGCTCATCCTCAATAAAACGGCGTATAATTCTCCCGAAGCCATGAGCTATTTTCCGGAAGCGGCCGAAGGCCCCTATGGCGTCGGGCCGGATGTCTATCTCGATCTGATCCGGCGCGCCAAGGAATCGCTCTCCATTCCGGTCATCGCGAGCCTGAATGGCGCCTCCGAGGCAGGCTGGGTCACCTATGCCCAATCGATGCAGCAGGCGGGCGCCAGCGCCATTGAGTTGAACATCTATTTCGTTCCGATCGACATGGCGCTGACCGGTCAGGATGTCGAAGACCGCTATGTGAACATCGTGCGGGCGACGCGCCGCGCCGTCAGCATTCCTCTCGCGGTGAAACTCTCACCCTATGTCAGCGCGCTTCCCAATCTCGCGCAGCGGCTGCATGCCGAAGGCGCGGACGGTCTCGTCTTGTTCAATCGCCTGCTGCAGCCCGACTTCGACCTTATGACCTTGCAAATGGTTGAAGGGGTTCACCTCAGCACGCCAGATGAAATATCGCTGCCCCTGTCATGGATCGCAATTCTCGCGGGGCGAACCGGCGCGTCGCTTGCGGCTTCGACCGGGGTCGAGTCCGACGACGATGTCGTGAAATATCTTCTCGCCGGCGCGGATGTGGTGATGACGACGTCTGCCTTGCTGCGGCATGGCCCCAGACATCTTCGCCAGCTTTTGGGCGGCCTGAAAGTCTGGATGGAGCTTCGAAACTTCAACTCGGTTTCTGAGCTGCGCGGCTTGATGAGCTGGGCGAGATCGCGCCACAAGGAGCTCTATGGACGGCCCAGCTACATCAAGATGCTTGAGACCGGCGTCGTCTGACGCAACTTCGTCAACCGCCGTCACTGCTTGCGTCGCGGGGCCTGGTCGGCGAGTGCTTTCCTCGAATCTTCAACGGTGCTTTGAAGCCGGCAGCTCATTTTTTCCGGCAAGCATGCAAAAGCTCGCATTGATAGGCCGGAAGATGCGTGAAAACGGCTGGCGCGAATCTCGCCTCGGATGAGAAGGGCACCGGAAGATTCGCCCGGCGAAGCGCCTCGCCCGCCATGCTGTTGGAGTTCTGACTCGTCGGCGAATAGGTGAGATCCATTTGCCCGATCGCGGCATACATCTTCACGATGGTCTGCCATTTCGCCGAAAGGTCCGGCCCTTCGAGCACGACTGCGTGGGGAAATTCCTTCCCTTGAAAATCCTGCGTGTAATAATCGTTCATCCGGCCCTTTTCGAAGGGCGTATTGTTATGCGGATCCGACATGAGCGTGCCGAAGTCGGACGGTTCGTTTTTGTCGAGACTGTTCAAGGCGCTGATCGCGTTTTGCGGCGTCTGCAAGGTGCTTTGGATCGAAGGGCCCGAACTCACGCCGAAACTTTGTCCGGCGCTGTTCGTGTAGACGATCGCCATATGATGCGCCAATCCCAACCCGACATAGGCGATGATGCGCGTCGATGCGAGAGGCGTAAAATAAACGACAATGGTTTCCATCATTGCGCCGAACCCGATTACATGCTTCCGCCGCGAAGGAAAGCCCGGATCTTCTTCACGACCATGTCCGATTCCGAGCTGCCTGCGAAGTCGAAGTGCAGCACGACGTAGACTTCGGAATACATGCCGAGCATCAAAGTGAATTTCGTCACATACATCGTCCCGGCGTCGGCATCCTGTTTGCCTTCGAATCTCTGCAAGGTGCCGAGATTCTCATCTTGGAGAATCTTTTCCGTTTCGGCGAAGGGCTGCCCCGGAGGAAAATAGGGCGCGAGAATGGAGGTGACATCCTCCTGGAACACGCCTTGGCGCGTATCGTTCATTGAATAGAACTCGCTCATAAGCTTGCCCATGAGAGAGTCGCGCGGGCCTTCCCTGAGGAAGGTGTCGGCCACTGTCATTCGATGCGGCAAGTCGCCGATGCCGGGGGCCTGCGCGGGCGTCGACAAGACTACCGATACGAGAAGCGCCGTGAGCAAATGGTCCTCCGAGCTTCGAAGGCGACGGACCGCCGGTCTGATCTGGACGCGGCAGTCAGATTTCCGCGGCAGCCTCGGGCGCGGATCGTATCGCCGCGCGCGGAAATCGTTAAAAATACGCAACTTATTGAATTATTTGCGCTCCCTAGGGGACTCGAACCCCTGTTTTCGCCGTGAGGGGGCGACGTCCTAGACCGCTAGACGAAGGGAGCGAGCGCAGCGCGCTTTCTATAGCCTGGGCGAAGGCCAAGCAAGCCTGATCGCTGCGCGGGAGACGCCACACAGGAGACGAAGCCACGCGGTTTCCGCATTTGCCCTATAATCTCCCCTGAAGAGACAGGGTTTTGGGAGTTTCTCATGCACGGCAGCGGTTCGGTCGAGACGGCAAAAGCCGGCGTGGCACGCCCAGCCTGCCGCGCCCGCCGGCGCCAAAGCCGCAAGAGGCGCCGCTGGGTCCGCTCGCCACCATGCGCGTGCTGCGGCGCAATCCGGTCGAAGCCTGGACCAAGGCACATTATGAAAAGCCGATTTTGCTCGGCAATTCGATTCTCGGCATGACGGCGGTCGTCACCGATCCCAAAGCCATCCGCCGCGTGCTTGCCGAAAATGCCGGCAATTACCGCAAGGACTGGCTGCAGCGCCGGGTCTTGTCACCCGGCCTCGGCGAAGGGCTTTTGACGGTCGAGGGCGAGGCCTGGAAGGTCCAGCGCCGCACGCTGGCGCCTTTGTTCACGCCTAAGACCGTCGCTGGCTTCACCGGCACGATGATCGCGGCCAGCGAGGCTCTGATCGCGCGATGGCTGCGCCAGCGCCCCGGCCGGGTCATCGACATTCATGCCGAAATGGGTCGCGCCACGCTCGATGTTCTGTGCCGCACGATCTTTTCGGATGGAATCGGCGAGAAGCCGCAGGAGTTCATGCGGATCTTCTCCGATTATCTGCAATCGATCGGCTCGCTCGATCCGGTCGATCTCTTCAACCTGCCATCCTTCGTGCCGCGCATGAATCATTTGAAGAATCGCGCGGCCTTGGGCTTTTTCAAAGAGGCGGTCGAAGCGATCATCGCAAAGCGCCGCGCGCGGCTCGAATCGGACCCTCAATCGACGCCGCGCGATCTTCTCACCTTGCTGCTGGAGGCGTCAGATCCCGAAACCCAGGATCATCTGAGCGAGGATGAAGTCTATGCCAATGTGCTGACCTTCATCGGCGCGGGCCACGAAACCACGGCCAATGCGCTGACCTGGAGCCTTTATCTTTTATCGCTCGCGCCCGACTGGGGCGACAGGCTCGCAGCCGAGGCGGATGAGGCTTTCGCGGGCCCGGCCGAGACGCTCGTCGACAGACTGGTGCAAACCCGCGCCGTCATCGAAGAGGCCATGCGGCTTTATCCGCCGGTCGCCAGTCTGACGCGCGAGGCGGTTGATGCCGACGACCTCTGTGGACGCCGCATCCGCAAAGGCACATTGGTGATGATGCCGCCCTGGCTCCTTCATCGCCACCGGCTTTTGTGGGACAACCCGGATCATTTCGACCCGCGCCGCTTCCTGCCGGGTGCGCGCGAAAAGATCGACCGTTTCGCCTATCTGCCGTTTGGTGCTGGACCGCGCATCTGCATCGGCGCGACATTCGCCTTGCAGGAAGGCTGCATTCTGCTTGCGTCCATCCTGCGGCATTTCCGGCTGGAGCATGTCGAAAGCCATGAGATCGTGCCGGTGCAGCGTATCACCTTGCGGCCCAAAGACGGCATGCCGATGGTGCTGCGGCGGCGGTAGATTTCAAATCAAAGCGCAATGTTTGGAAACGGCGTCATGCGCCGCAACGCAAACAAAGTTGCGGGTGATTTGGTTCGGCCTTTCAAATTAAATTCGCTGTTAAGCGACGTCTCGGGACATGGCCGATTCAATCTTAAGTGATTGCGCAAGAGAATATTCGAACCCGTCTGCGCGACCTATCTCCCGTTACGAATGCAACAGAATAACGTCGGCTGCCGCCGTAAGACGTCTGTTCAGCATCAAGATGATTTCACGCGTAATAAGAGGTGTCGCAAATGGAATCCTTTTCCCGTCGCAACATGCTGGCCGCCGGCGCGGCCGGTGCCGCCCTTGCCGCTGCTTCATCGGCCGCACATGCCGCCACGTTCGGCAATCCGGATGAGCCGCCGCAAGGTAAGATCAATGCCAATCCCGGCAGCTTTCGCGATCCCGGTCCGCAGAACCCGGCGCTCTCTTCGCAATTTCCCGACGCGGTCGATCCGCCGGCCACCGATATCGGCGACTTGGCGCAGTTCTGGTCCTCCTTCAACAATGCGCATAAGCGCGTTCAGAATGGCGGCTGGGCGCGTCAGGTGACGCAAGCCGATTTTGCCATTTCCGACACGTTCTCAGGCGTCAACATGCGGCTCGCCGCCGGCGGCATAAGGGAGCTTCATTGGCACCTTGCAGCGGAATGGGCGATCATGACCTATGGCCATTGCAGGGTCACTGTGCTCGACCAAAAAGGCCGGCCTTACGTGCAGGATGTGAAGGAAGGCGATCTTTGGTATTTCCCGGCCGGATTTCCGCATTCGCTGCAAGGGCTCGGGCCTGACGGATGCGAATTCGTCATCGCTTTCGATGACGGCAATGCCTCCGAGTTCAATACATTGCTGGTAACCGATTGGTTCGCGCATACGCCGCCTGCCATTCTCGCGAAGAATTTCGGCGCTGCCGAAGAAACATTCAAATCGATTCCCTTGAACGATCTTTGGATCTTCCAAGGAAAAGAGCCGGGGCCCTTGGCCGAGGCGCAGGCCGCCGTTGCAAGCTCCGCCGGTTCGCCGCCCTTTCCGTTCACCTTCTCATTGTCGGGGGTGAAGCCTTTCCGCGACAATAAGAGCGGCACTCTGCAAATCGCAGACAGCACGAGTTTCAACGTTTCGAAAACGGTCGCGGCGGCGCTCCAGACGATCAAGCCCGGCGGCTTGCGCGAATTGCACTGGCATCCGAATGCCGACGAATGGCAATATTGGATCAAAGGCGAAGGCCGCATGGGCGTCTTCAATGCCGGGCCGCGCGTCCAGACGCAGGATTTCAAGCCGGGCGACATAGGCTATGTCAAACGCGCTGCCGGTCATTATATCGAGAACACCGGGACGACGGATCTCGTTTTGGTGGCCGTGTTCCGGGCCGCGGAATATCAGGAAGTCTCGCTGTCGGATTGGCTGGCGCATACGCCGCTCGAGCTTGTGGCGCAGCACTTGAACATCGATCCGGCGGTTCTGGCGAAATTCCCGAAAGATGCGCCGGGATTGATGCCGGCGTGAACGGCATATTGTCCGAAGCTTCCTTATTTCAGGGCTCTCGGGCAAAATGAAACTAGTTCTCGATCAAATGTCAGCGATGGTAAGGCCATGGCCAAGCTACTCGAAGAAGCGCTTGAAGCCGCGCATCCTTCCTCCTGAAATTCAGCACGATATCGCGCGTGTCGTCATGATGATGGCTGGCAAGGACGAACCGATCCTTCAAATGACGGCGGAGGAAGAAGCTTCCTTCGCCGAATCGCGCGCGCAAGCCGGACGGGGGGATTTTGCTTCGGACGAACGGATGCAGGCCATCTGGTCGAAGAATCTGTGAAGCTTCGCTTTACCTCGCGCGCCGCCGACGAGCTCGAAGAGATCATCGAATATATCCGGGAGCGATCACCGCAGGGCGTGAGGCATGTGCGCTCGCGTATTCAAAAGATGACGTCGTATGTCCTGGTGCATCCCCATACGGGAACTCTGACAAGTTCTGGACTGCGGCGTTTAGCAGCGACGCTTCATCCCTATTTGATCTTCTATAAAGTGTTTGCGAACGAGGTCGTCGTCGTGGGAGTTCGCCATAGCGCCCGTGACCCGTCCTCAATGCCTGGAGCGGATTGATGAAGGGCTTTCGCTACGGACGCCTCATCGCCTTGGCCCGTAGGCCCGCATGAAAACCGCGACGGCAGCGCCGACGGTATGCTCGACTTCGGCGTCGCTGATCTCGTCGTCGGGGCAAAACATCAGGCGCTTATGAATGTCGCCGAGGCAGAGTTGGATGAAATGGATCGCAGCGGTGTCCGGCTCCGGCGCCTCCAACCGTCCAGCCTCTGTCTGCTTGGCGAAATAGGCGGAAAGCCGGCCGAAGCCATGTTTCGGGCCGGTCTCGTAGAAGGCGCGACCGATGCGCGGGAATTTCGCCGCGACCGCGATGACGGTGCGGACCTGCGCGATGATTTCAGGCGTCATCATCATTGTCAGAAGCGAGCGGCCCAGTTCGGTGAGGGCACCGGCTATATCCGCGCTATCTTCGTCAATGGCCCAGCATTGTTCGACCTGTTGCTCGCGCTCGGCCCGGATCAAGGCCTCGAACAGAGCCTCCTTCGAGTCGAAATGAAAATAGATCGTGCCTTTGGAAACACCGGCCGTGCGGGCAATGTCGTTCATGCTCGCGCCGTCGAAGCCTTGCGCAAGGAAGACGCGTCTGGCGCCGTCGAGAATTTGCCGCGCCTTATCGTCGTCGAGCAAGGACGTGGCTTGAGGCTCCGGATCTTTCGTGGAAATGGATGCCATGGCATGTCATGCGATCTGCCGGAACATCGGCCGCTTTTCGACTAAACCTTTAAAATCCAACGGATTTCATGTCAATGTTAACCGAACCGTTCGGTATGATTCGGCGATCAATAGGCCGTGAAAGGCGTTGCCGCAGTCCGCACTTTCAAGGCTTCGAAGCCGTCGGCCAGATGGGGCGCAACAGACGCACCCCCTGCTCTTCGGGTTCGTCCGGTGCCGTCTGGCGCAGGTCCGAAAGCTCGCGCGACAGGCTCGCACATTCCTGCCGGGCCGCGCTCAGCGCGCCCTGTAAAGCCGCGTTTTCGGTACGCAGCCGATCGATCCGGTCGATCAGCCCGCGCTCGCCCGTGCGCATGCGTTCGACAAGCCCGTCATGCTTGGAGCGAAGCTCTTCCCCCGTTTGCGTGGCTTGACGCAAGTCGGCGTCATGCGATTCAAGCTTGGCAGCCAAAGTGCGCAGCCGCGTCAGGCTTTCGCTATGCGCGTCCTGAGCGTCCTTGAGCCGTCCTTCGAGATCGGCGACGCGGAAGCCTTGGCGTTCATATTTTTCGATCGCCGCGACGCGCGCCGCGTCGCTCGCGTGGACCTCGTCGCGGGCGCGCTCCAGATGGCTCGCAAGCAAAGTGGCTTCGGCTTCCTTATTGCGCAGCAAGGCCTGCGTTGACAGCAAAGCCCGTCCCGTATCCGCGAGGCGCGCTTCAAGCGCTGCCCCGCAGGCCGAAAGCGCGGCAAGCGATGCCTTTTGCTCGTCGTTCAGAGCCAGCGCGCCATTATGGCTGCGTGCGAGAGCGTTGTATTTTTCCTTCTCGCGCGCGCGGAGACCGTCGAGATCGTAGAGCTCTTTGGACAGCGCCGAGGCCTCGGTCGAGAGCTCCGAATGGGCCCGGCTCAATTTCGCGACGTCGAGGCTCAATTCGGCATTGGTCTGACGCAGCCCGGCAACATGGTCCTGCATCTGCGTGATTCGCGCGGCGCGGCGCCCGAGTTCGGCGAGATCGGCCGCGCGGGCTTCGTTGAGCGCCTCGGCCTTGAGCTCGACGCGCCTTTGCTTGACCGCGGATTCAGCCCGGACCTGATCGCGGTCCGCGAGAATTTCCCGCATCGATAAGGGTAATTGCATTTCGAGGCGGCGGACCGACAGCCGTACGGCGCGCGCCCAGAAGACCGGCGCGAACGCAAGCGCCACGAGTCCCGCAATCAGGAACCCGAGCGCGAAAACCATCACCTGTTCGATCACGAAAACACGCCGAGCCCAGGTCGAAAGGAATTTTGACTATGCCATGACCCGGGGCCAAGATCAAAAGCGGTTAAAACCTTGGGAAATCAATGGTTAAAAAGGGTTCCACGTGGCGTGGTTGGTAAATTTGAGATAACCTAAGTTAAGGCCAAGCCTAGCGCCGAGCCCCGAACGAATCGGAATGACGACGATATTATTGGCGCCGAGCGCCGTCATGCTGAAGCCGCCGACGAGATAGGCGGAGCCGACCATCCCGCCGAAGCGCTGAAAAATCGCTTCCGTCGCGGGCAGGTTGTAAACGAGCATCATGGTGCGGTCGCCATCGGCGCCGGCATCGAAGCCGAGCGAAGGACCCTGCCAATAGACCTTCAGGTCGCCGGCATTGCGGGTATACATGACGCCCTCGCCATAACGCAGGCCGCCGACGAAGGCCCCTCCCGCTTCCTGGCCGAGGATATAGCCGTTCGGGCGTCCCCATTGCTTGGTGGCTTTCTCGACCACCTGGGCGAGGCCGCGTGAGATCGTGCCGAAAAACTGATGGCCGCTGCGGATCAGCTCGTCCGAGGAATAATCCCCAGGCCGCTCCGGGCCGGGATCTGCGCGGAGCTGAGTCGCCGTGAGGCTGGAAAGGCCAAGACCGGCGGCCAGAATAGCAAAATCTCGGCGCGAAATCGGTGGCATGGGTCTCTCCGCAAAGCAGCCCGGCCGGACGCGAAAGGGGATCCAAAATCATCATGATCGAGGATGTCGCCGCGCAGTGTGGGAAAAGTAAGGTTAACAGAAGCTTAATTCCGAGACGCCTTGTTCAGGGAAGCAAGGGTCTTCGGCGAAAGTTTCGGCGTGGTCGCGACGGCCGGATCGCCCCAGGCAATGAAGGGTCCATTTTTGAATTGGTCCTTGGCCTTGCCGTAGCGTAAAGGCAGGCCCGCCGCGTCAAGAACGATGCCGCCCGCGGCGCGCAAAATCGCGTCGCCCGCGGCGGTATCCCATTCCATCGTATTGCCGAAGCGCGGATAGACATCGGCGCCGCCTTCGGCGACTGCGCAAAATTTCAAGGATGATCCGGCTGAGCGGCGCTCGGTGATCGGCAGCTTGGCCAAAAAGGCATCGGTTTCGGCGTCGGCGTGCGAACGGCTTGCGAGCGCCGTCCACCCTTCGCGCGGCGGCAGACGCACATGAATGGGCGTGCGCTCTTCGAGCGGAGGGAGAGCCATTCCGGGTTTGACATTGCAGGAAAAAGCCTTTTCGCCCGCCATCCAAAGCCGGTCGATCGCCGGCGCATAGACAACGCCGGCGCAAGGCACCCCACCGAGAATCAGCCCGATATTGATGGTGAATTCGCCATTGTGGCTGAGGAATTCGCGAGTACCGTCCACCGGATCGACAAGGATGAAGGCCCCGCCGCAAGACGGCTTATGCCCATGCGCGGCCGCCTCTTCCGCGAGGACGGGCAATTGCGGCAATTGCGTCGCCAAGCCTTCGAGAATGATGGCTTCGGCATATTCGTCGGCGTCGCAGACGGGGCTTTTATCGGGTTTGCAGCGCGCGTGGCTGTCGGTGTCATAGACCCGCATCACCGCGACAGCGGCCCTCAAAGCCAATTGTGCGAAAATTTCCGCGATCGCATCGCGATCGAATGACAAGGGGCTGGCGCTTAGCCGCGTTTTTAAAGACATTTCGTCTATAGGTCCCAACCGGCGGTCATCCTGACCTGAAAACCGCCCCTATTCAAGCTGATCCGTCGAATTCGGGGCAGCTGTTACATGGAAGCCACCTTGAATGAGGGCTTCGGTCGCTTTGTCGCAGGTCTCCGCCGGGACCGAAGGCCTGAAACGGGATGTTTAGACATCGGCCCTATCCGTCCGAGGCGGCGTGATCCCGATCAAACCAGCAGCCTGTATGTATGAGTTTGCATTGTGACTCTGCAAGAGTATCAAAATAACTTCGATCGGCGGCGTGACGCTGATTCGGGCTTCTTGCGTGTCCAGATGCGTCCCTTCGCTCGGTCAAACCTGGAGGACCTATGACAGCCTTTACACTCGATTCTCTCGATCTCGCCGCGCTGCTATGTTCCCGCGTCTGCCACGACGTGATCAGCCCGGTCGGCGCCATCGTGAATGGGCTTGAGGTCCTCGAAGAGGAAAAAGATGCGGAGATGCGCGGAATCGCGCTCGACCTCATCAAGAAAAGCGCCGAGACGGCATCGGCCCGGCTGCAATTCTGCCGTCTCGCTTTCGGCGCGGCGGGTTCCGTCGGCGCCTCGATCGATACGGGCGACGCCGAGCAGGTGACGCGCGGACTTTTTGCCGACGGACGCACGATTCTGGAATGGAACGGCCCGCGGATTCTGCTGCCGAAAAACAAGGTCAAGCTGATCCTCAATCTTTGCCTTGTCGCGGCGGGCGCCATTCCGCGCGGCGGCATCGTGAGCGTGACATTGGCTGGAAGCGAGACGGACACCAAGATCAGCGTCGCGGCGAAAGGCACGAATGCACGGCTCCCAAGCCATGTGCCGGGTCTTCTCTCGGGAGAGCCCGAGAGCAATACGATCGATGCGCAAGCCATTCAGCCTTACTATACGGGCCTCATCGCGCGCGCGGCCAATATGACGCTTGAGCTTGCAACCTCTCCCGACCTGGTTGCAATCGAAGCGGTTCCGGCGTCGGTTCCGGCCGTGGCTGCAATGGCTTGATCTTTCAGCCGAGCCGCTATCGTTCATAAAAGATCTATCGCCTTCAAGGCTCTTTAACGATCAAAGCGATACCCTCCGGGCGCAAAAGCTGTGGCCGGACCGGATGATGGACGAACTCCTCAATGATTTTTTGGTGGAAACGGCGGAACATATCGATGCCGCCGGCACGCAACTCGTCCTTTTCGAAAGAAATCCCAGCGATAAAAGCATTATTGCCAGCATTTTCCGGCTGCTGCACACGATCAAGGGCACCTGCGGCTTTCTCGGCCTGACGCGCCTTGAGCTTCTGACCCATGCGGCGGAAGCCCTCATCAGCCGCCTGCGCGAAGGCGTGCCTGCGACCTCGGAAATGGTCTCCTTGATTCTCGAGGCCGTCGATCGGGTCAAATATATTTTGAACGAATTGGAAGCGCATGCCCGCGAGCCGGGCGGAGACGACGCCGATCTTATCGAGTCGCTCGAAGCGCAGATCGCACGGTCTTACACGGATGGCAGCGAAGCCGAGATCGTTTCGCGGCTCGAAAAGGCAGCGAGGCCTGTTCCAGAGCCAATTCCGGCGCAGGCTGCCGGCACGCCGGTCGAGGCACCGTCGCGGCGAACCGAAACGATCCGCGTCGCCGTCGGCGTGCTCGAGCGCGTCATGCTTCTCGTGTCGGAGCTGGTTCTGACGCGCAATCAGCTCCTGGATTTGAGCCGCCGGCAGGAAGATGAAACGACGAAAGCGCCTTTGCAGCGCCTGTCGACCCTGACGACGGATCTGCAGGACACCGTCATGCGCGCCAGGATGCAGCCGATGGGCCGGCTCTTTGCGAGCCTGCCGCGTCTGGTGCGCGATCTGTCTCTCGAACTCGGGAAAAAGCTCAATCTCGTCACCGACGGCGGCGATACGGAACTCGATCGCCAATTGATCGAATTGATCCGTGACCCGCTGACCCATCTTCTGCGCAATTGCGCCGATCATGGCATCGAGCCAGGGCCTGAACGGATCGCGGCCGGCAAGCCCGAGGCGGGGACCATCCAGGTCGTGGCGGCGCATGAAGCGGGCTATATCACGATCGAAGTTTCGGACGATGGCCGCGGGCTCGATTTGGCGCGTATCCGCACCAAGGCTTTGATGCAAGGGCTGGCGACACCGGCGGAACTCGCCTCCATGCCCGATGATGAACTTTGCCGCTTCATCTTCGTGCCGTCCTTTTCGACGGCGGATATTGTCACGAGCATTTCCGGCCGCGGGATCGGCATGGATGTCGTGCGCGACAATATCGAAGAGATCGGCGGTTCCATCTCCTTGACGACGACGGCCGGCAAGGGAACCCGCTTCTCGATGAAGATCCCGTTGACCTTGGCAATAGCGCCCGCGCTCATCGTCCAGGCTGGATCGCATCGGTTCGCCTTGCCGCAGCATTCCGTCGTCGAGGTCGTCGGCATAGGCGACGACAGCCAGCATCAAGTCGAAAGCGTGCGCGGCTGTCTTGTCCTGCGTCTGCGCGACGAGGTCTTGCCGCTCCTCGACCTCGAAGTGATGCTCGGCATCGCCGATGACGCGGCGGAGGTGGTGCTTGAACGGCGTGCCGTCGTCATGCGCGTCGGAGCGCATGCGTTCGGCGTGATGGTTGATGCTGTCGCCGACGTCCAGGAAGTGGTCGTCAAACCGCTTGGCGCCTCGCTGGCCCATCTCGCGGTCTTTTCGGGCCATACGATTCTGGGTGATGGATCGGTCGTCTTGATCCTCGATCCGGCCGGATTGGCGGCAGGTCTCGGCCTCGTTCAATCGAACGATTACACCGTCGTGCCCGCGATCGAGGCGCCGGTCGCGCCCAAGGGGATTCGCCTGGTTCTCTTCAGAGCTGGACATGGTTCCGTCAAAGCGATTCCGCTTTCGCTCATCGCGCGGATCGAGGTGGTGGCCACGGCCTCGCTCGAACGAAGCGACGACATGTTCGTCATGCAGCACCGCGGGCAGTTGATGCTGCTGCTTCCGGTCGGCAACGTAGAGTTCGCGGCCGAGCATCCGGTTCTAGTGCTCGGCGTCGGCGGCGAAAACATGGGGCTTATCGTCGAGGAAATTCTCGATATCGTGGAAGAGCCTTTGGATCTCGAAATCGCCAGCTCCACGCCGGGCGTGATCGGCTCGGCCCGCGTCCGCGACACGATCGTCGAGATTCTCGACGTCGCGCATTTCATGCGCATCGCCCGGCCGAATGCCTTCGCCCGGGCCTTCACGAAACGCTTTCAAGTCCTGCTCGTCGACGACAAGCCGTTCTTCAGAGATATGCTGTCGCCGGTTTTGAGCGCCGCGGGCTATCAGGTCACGACCGCGGAATCGGGTCACGACGCTTTGAATCTCTTTATCAAGGGCCGTGGTTTCGACGCGGTCATCACCGATCTCGATATGCCGGATATGAGCGGCTATGCGCTTGCAAGCGCGCTTGCCGGCGATCCGCGCCATGCCCAAATTCCTGTGCTCGCGCTCGCGGCGCACGCATCGCCGGCGATCGAACAGGCCGCGGCCGTCAGCGGCATGCGCGGCGTGGTCGGGAAATTCGACCGCGCGGCGCTGTTGCAGGCACTCGAAAAGATTCTCGATATCCGGGAACTCGGAGGACATGATCTCGAAGCGCGGATCATGGGAGGTTTGGCTGCATGAAACCCGCTGACGCGCATTATTACGGATCGGCCGATTCGCATGAGGGGATTCTTCCCGGAACCGAGACTCGTTGCTTTACGGTCATTGTCGGCGGCGAGACATTCGGTCTGCCGGTCGAAGCCGTTCAAACGATCTTCCGTATCGAAGAGATTACCCCCATTCCACTTGGGCCCGAGGAAATTCTCGGCCTCGTCAATCTGCGCGGCAAGATCGTGACGGCCGTCAGCCTTCGGCGGCGGCTGCGCATGAGAGAAGAAAAACCCGTGCGGGGACTTCTTGCGATCGGTATCGAACATCGCAGCGAAAGTTTCGCGCTCGTCGTCGATGAGGTGGGAGACGTGATCGTTCTCGATCCCAAGTCCCGCATTCCATTGCCGCCGCATCTCGATCCGCAGAGCATCTCTTTGACCAATGCGGTTTACCGGATCGAGACGGAAATCCTTCCTATCCTCGACATGACATCGGTCTTCGATTTTCAGCGCCGCGGCGGGTCCAACGAACAAAGCTTCGATAAGTAGCCTTCTAGGAGAGTCTGTTGAAACAGATATTGGTCGTTGATGATTCTTCCGTCATCCGGAAGGCAGCCAAGCGCATTCTCGAAGGATTGAGCCTGCAGGCCTGCGAGGCGGGGGACGGTACGGAGGCGCTTGTCCATTGCACGTCGTCGATGCCCGACGGGATATTGCTCGATTGGAACATGCCGATCATGGATGGTCTGGAGTTTTTGCAGAAGCTTCGCAAATTGCCGGGCGGCTCGAAGCCCAAGGTAATTTTCTGCACGACGGAAAATGACGTCGCCCATATAGCGCGAGCTATTCACGCCGGAGCCGACGAATATATCATGAAGCCCTTCGATAAGCAGATCGTGCAGTCGAAGTTCGAGGAAATCGGCCTTCTTTAATGCCGGAATTTACGCTTTCAAAACATGTTTAAACCATCTCATTGCAGGTCGATTTCATAGATGAACACGCCATTGGAAGTTTTAATACAGCACGGTTGGGTGGGCGCGGAAGGCGTTTTGCCGTTTTCCATGTCTCCCAAAATTATCCCATCGACGGCGCTCGCTGCGTTGCCGCGCCCAGTGATCGGAGGATCGCGCCATGTCCTCTGATCTGCAAGAGCTCAAGCAATTTCTGCGTGAGACGAGCGGTCTCACCTTGGATGCCAATAAAGCCTATCTGATCGAGAGCCGCCTCTCGCCCTTGATGCGCCGCGCGGGCATCGCCAATCTCTCGGAGCTTTTGAAATCCATCAAAAGCGGGAAGGATGCGAGCCTGAAGCAAAATGTCATCGATGCGATGATGACGAATGAGACTTTCTTTTTCCGGGACCGCGCGCCCTTCGATAATTTCCGCAACGCCATCCTGCCGAAATTGATGGAAGCACGGCAGGAGGAACGGCGCATCAGGATCTGGTGCGCGGCGGCCTCGACTGGCCAGGAGCCTTATTCCCTCGCGATGATTCTCGATGAGGAGATGAAGAAGCTTGCCGGCTGGAACATCGAGATCCTGGCGACCGATCTTTCAAGCACCGCCATCGCGACGGCGCGCGCCGGGCGCTACACGCAGTTCGAGGTTCAACGCGGTCTGCCGATCACGCATCTCTTGCGCTATTTCCGCAACGAGGCTGACAGCTGGAGAATCAATGAATATTTGCGCGCCAGAATCCAGTTCGAGGAGTTCAATCTCCTGTCGGATTTCCGGGATTTCGGACAATTCGACATTATCTTTTGCCGCAACGTCCTGATCTATTTCGATGTCGAAACCAAAAAGGATATTTTGCACCGCCTCGGCGGCGCGCTGGCGAAGGATGGTTTTCTGACCATGGGTTCGGCCGAGACCGTCGTCGGTCTTTCGGAGAAACTCATGCCGCATCCTTCCCTTCGGCTGACCAGTGTCCACCGGCCTGAGCCGATCGTCCAAACCCCAAAACCACCCATCAGCCTTACCGTCCAAAGCCGTCCGCTTATTCCCGTCCTTCCACGCGAAGCCTCAAGCGCGATCCCGATCGAAAATCCGGTTACTGTAGTCTCCAGCATGGTCCCGAAAAGTTGCAGACTTTTCGGATAGAGATCATCCCCTAAAAGCAAATCGGGAAGCCAATGGCTTCCCGATGAATTTCTAAGGATCGATATGAGATCAGGCCGGCATCAAGCGATGCTGCGTTCCTCTTCATCGCCCGGCTCGCGCAGCACATAACCGCGGCCCCAGACGGTTTCGATATAATTGCGGCCGTTGCTCGCATTGGCGAGTTTCTTGCGCAATTTGCAGATGAACACGTCGATGATCTTGAGTTCCGGTTCGTCCATGCCGCCGTAGAGGTGGTTGAGGAACATTTCCTTGGTGAGCGTCGTGCCCTTGCGAAGCGAAAGCAACTCCAGCATCTGATATTCTTTGCCGGTGAGATGCACGCGGGCGCCGGAGACTTCCACCGTCTTTTGATCGAGATTGACGATCAGATCGCCGGTTGCGATGACCGATTGCGCATGGCCTTTGGAGCGGCGCACGATGGCGTGGATGCGGGCGACGAGCTCGTCCTTGTGAAACGGTTTCGTCAGATAGTCGTCGGCTCCGAAACCGAGCCCCTTGACCTTGTCCTCGATGCCGGCAAGGCCCGAGAGGATGAGGATCGGCGTCTTGACCTTCGCGACCCGGAGGTTGCGAAGAACTTCATAGCCGGACATGTCGGGAAGGTTCAGGTCGAGAAGGATGATATCGTAATCGTAAAGCTTACCGAGATCGATTCCCTCTTCGCCGAGATCCGTCGTATAGACGTTGAAATTCTCGGACTTGAGCATCAGTTCGATGCTTTGTGCCGTGGCGCTGTCGTCTTCAATCAGTAGCACGCGCATGTAAGGTCCCCACCTTTGCCCCGCCGGCTGCCCTAATGGCGTTAAACCCTTGTACAGATTACCGCGAGACCCCCGCAGAGTGCCGCGGTACGGAGAGCGGAAGAACGAATTTCGTAACCATAATGCGCATTGGTTAACAATTCATTCTAGCCATGGGCTTTCCTCTTTGATCCGGTTGGCATTTACCGGCCCAGCTGAACGATTCCCACGCAAGCCCAGGCGGAGCTTTGCGGGAGGCTCCTTATGCGGCATCCCGCCAGCAAAGCCAGGTCTGACCAAGCAATGAAAGCTGCGCCGTTGAAGGCGGCGAGAGAATGTCAGGTAAGTCAGGTTCGGCCGAGGCCACGCTTGCGAATCAGTCTCTCATCTTACACCGGCAGGGCTGATCCCAAGCTGATTTCATCAGACAGGATCGAAGGTAAGAAAGCAGCAACTTCAAAAGTGCATATTCGCCAAGTCTCGCGGTTAACCCATCGTCCCTATTGAGGTTGAATATCGACCGGCGTCTTGGAGTTTGAAGAATGAAGTCGCGAGATACACTTGTGCGCCTCAAGCGCTTCCACGTCGAAGAAAAGCGCCGCCGCGTTTTGCAGATCGAAACGATGATCGGCGAATTTGCCCGGATGGCCGGCGATCTCGATCGCGAAATCGCCGTCGAAGAGCAGCGCGCCGGCATCGTGGACATGACCCATTTCGCTTATCCGACCTATGCGCGTGCCGCCCGCGCCCGCCGCGACAATCTCCTGCGCTCGGCCGATGAACTGAAAGGCCAGCTCGACGAAGCCCGTTTCCATCTGGAGGAAGCGGCGGCCGACCTCGCGAAAGAGCAAAGCCTCGAAGTGCGCGAAAAAATCTCCGATCGCCTAAGCGATCTGGCCGGGCCAGATCTGAGCCTTGGCGGGTTGCGCGCCGTTCAAGCCTGAGCGCTTTGAGTCTCACACAAGACACCTGAGCCCGGTGTCTTTCGGAAGGGTTCATCCGAAAGACACATAAGGCCTTTAGCGAAAGGGCCGCACATTTGCTCGTGGCCTTGATTCGGGATTTCGCGGTTGATGTGCTAACGCGGCTTTCGAGCTGCTGCCCCGCCCTTTCGTCCCGCTTGATCCTCACATCCGTTCGGGGAGGGCATGACTTCGAGCCTGACAGGCCTGGCCGCTTGCCGGGTTTTCGCGCGATGCTGGCCGGTCCTTGAATTAGCTTTAATAAAACACATAAAAACAAAGGGATAGAGTGTTTTCACGATTACGTGTAATCTACTCGTGCTGCCGGTCAATGGCTTCGACCCGACGAAAGATCGATGAGACGTTATCTTGAGTTATTCTGGCCCTTTATCGGGCTTGTCGCGGTCGCTGTGTCGGCTTGGTTTCTGTATCGCGAATTTCAGGGCGAATCGGTCGGCCATCAGGTCTGGGCCGAACTCAAGGCCTTGACCCTGAAGCAATATGCCTTGGCGATCCTATCGACGCTTGTCGCCTATGTGGCGCTCGCTTGGTATGACCGGATCGCGCTGCTGCATCTGGGCGTTCGCCACATATCCTGGATTTTCGTCGGGCTCTGTTCGTTCACGACCTATGCGCTTGCTCATAATATCGGCGCGTCGGTCGTCTCCGGCGCCATGGTGCGCTACCGCGCCTATACGTCGAAAGGGCTGAGCGCGGCCCAGATCGCCGTACTTGTCGCGCTCTGCTCGCTGACCTTTGGCCTCGGCACGATTCTGCTCGGCGGCCTTGTCTTGATCATCGAGCCGGAACGCTTGAGGCGCCTTGGCGGCATATTGCCGGGCCTTCTGACGGACCCCCATTCGGCGCGGGTGATCGGCGCGATTTTTCTGGCCGCGGTCGCAATTTATATCCTGGGTTCGGTGTTCCGGTTGAAGCCTTTGGTCATCGGTGGCTTCCGGGTCGAATATCCGCGTCCGGGCATTACGGTCCGGCAGTTGATCGCAGCGCCGATGGAGTTGATCGGCGCGGCCGGCATTATTTATTTCGCCCTGCCGGAAGTCGGCAATCCGGGCTTTCTGGTCATTTTGGGGATTTTTCTGGCGTCGTTTTCCGCGGCGCTGGTGTCGAATGCGCCGGGCGGCCTTGGTGTCTTCGAGCTTTTGTTTTTGAAGGCTTTGCCAGCGCTGCCCCAGATCAAGGTCTTGACGGCCTTGCTGGTCTTCCGGCTTTTCTATCTTTTGATCCCGCTCGCCATCGCGATCGTGATCGTCATCCTCTTCGAACGCCGCAAATTGGATGAGGCGCTGCACCGCAAAGAGGCCGAGGGGCGCGAAGCGCTTGCCTGCGAGGGCGATGGAAAAGCCATCGCGCCCGAGAACGCCAGTCTCTAATGAATAAGACGGCTCTTATTAAGATGGCTCTTGGCCCAAATGCCCGACTGGGTCCAAGATGAGCCGGCTGTTTAGAACGTGACCGCTTTGAATTAGACAGTCGTCACGTTCTAATCTTCAGTCTGGCGCATGATCTATCCTGAAAGCCCGAGGCTTTTGGACCATGTCTTAGTGCCTATATTGCTGGATCCGCGTGGTTCGCAGGCCAGCGAGCCCATGCTGCTCGATCGACATCTGCCAGGACAGAAACTCGTCCACCGTCAGAGTATAGCGGTTGCAAGCTTCTTCGAGCGACAAAAGACCCCCGCGAACCGCGGCGACCACCTCCGCCTTGCGGCGAATGACCCAGCGTTTCGTCGAGGCGGGAGGCAGATCAGCTATGGTCAAGGGACTCCCGTCTGGCCCGATCACATATTTCGCCTTTGGACGGTGCATTTCGGTCATATTTCAAACTCACAACTCAACTGACCCTGTGAGTAAGGAAAATGAGCCATTCAGTTTAAGATTTGACTAAACGAACAGGTTGATTTTGCTAACGAATAGTTTGCAAAGCTAGCTCAATATTTAAAAAATAGGAAATTTATGAAATTTGTTCCTTCTTGATACAGGTTACCACCTGGGGCTTGGCTAACTTGAACTGGGCCGGTGATCCCGGCGGGGCGCTCGTATGTTAAAGACAGCTTTCGGTCTTTCATTGCATCCGCGCATCGGGAATGTTTTAGATGGGAGTGCTTGAAGAGCCGCGCGGCTCTTCGGGCGGAAAAGCTATTCGGACGCATGGCATGGGTGACGGGTTTGAGACTGGCAACGGCATGAATTCACTGGGGCTCGCAAAGCCGCCGGCGGAAACGCGCGTGGTCGTCGCCATGTCCGGCGGCGTCGATTCGTCGGTCGTCGCGGCGCTTCTGAAGCGCGAAGGCTATGACGTCATCGGCGTGACGCTGCAGCTCTATGATTACGGCGAAGCGGTTCGCCACAAGGGCGCCTGCTGCGCCGGCCAGGACATTCACGACGCGCGCCTCGTCGCGGCCCGCCTCGGCATTCCCCATTACGTCCTCGATTACGAAGATCAGTTCCGCCAGAAGGTCATCGATCCTTTCGCGCAGAGCTATGCGACGGGCGAGACGCCGATTCCTTGCGTCTCCTGCAACAGCGACATTAAATTCGCCGATCTGTTCGAGACGGCGCAGGATCTCGGAGCCGATGTCCTGGCGACCGGACATTATGTCTCCTCGCGGCCGGACGGGCAGGGCGGCCGCCAGCTTCATCGCGCCTTCGACGCGTCGCGCGATCAGAGCTATTTTCTTTTCGCGACAACAAAAGAGCAGCTTGCCCTTCTGCGCTTTCCGCTCGGCGAAATGGAAAAGACCCAAGTGCGGGCGATCGCGCGGGACTTCGACCTCGTCGTCGCCGATAAGGACGACAGTCAGGATATTTGCTTCGTACCGTCCGGCAAATATGCCGATTTCATCGCGCAGGTCTCGCCGTCCGCCGCCGAGCCCGGCGAGATCGTGCATTTGGATGGACGCGTTCTTGGCCATCACGCAGGCGTCATACATTATACGATAGGGCAGAGGCGCGGCCTCGGTCTCGGCGGGTTCGGCGCCGAGCCGCTCTACGTCCTGCGTCTCGACGCGGCCGCGGCGCGGGTCGTCGTGGGGCCGCGCAGCGCGCTCGCAACGCGCATCGTCCATCTGCGCGGCTTGAACTGGCTCGGTGACGGATCGCTTGCCGATATCGCGGCCGATGGTCTCGAGCTTTGCGTGCAGGTCCGCTCGACGCGCGCGCCCGTGCCGGCCTTTCTGCATGCCGCGGGCGATAATGTCTGGGTCGAACTCGCCAGCGACGAAGACGGCGTATCGCCGGGTCAGGCTTGCGTCTTCTATGCCTCGGCCGATCCGCATGCGCGGGTTTTAGGCGGCGGCTTCATTGCATCGACGCAGGCCGCAACGCGGGGATTGGCGCCCCGCGCAGCCGACCCCGTGCTGGCGGCGGCCGGGCGCTAGAGCAATGGATATTCACCTTGAGTCGGCCGATTGCTCTTTCTCTTTATCGACGCATCGGATTGATCCCGAAACCGGTTCCCACTTTTGGGTCCGATGCTTTAGCCGCGGGTGAGCGAGGATAAGACGCAGACGGTGGCGTTGCCGCCCAGCAGAGCGCTTCTCAAGAAGACGCTCGATAACGCGCATGTCGAAGAGGCCTATGCGCGCTGGGCGCCCATCTACGATCTTGTCTTCGCCGCGGTCATGCGGCCCGGCCGCAAGGCGGTCGCAGCGGCGGCCAATAGGCTGACGGGCGTCATCCTTGATGTCGGCGTCGGCACCGGGCTCGAACTGCCGATGTTCGGGGAGCACCTGCGGCTTATCGGCGTCGACCTCTCCGAGCCCATGCTGAGGCGTGCGCGCCATCGCGTCGACGCCAAATCCTTGCGGCATGTCGCGGGGCTGGTTTTGATGGATGCGATGCACCTGGGCTTCCCGGATGAGGCCTTTGACGCTGTCGTCGTGCCTTATGTTCTGACGGTGGTGCCAAGCCCCGAATCCTGTCTCGACGAATGGCTTCGGGTCGTGAAAAAGGGCGGCGAGATCATCCTCGTCAATCACATCGGCGCCGAGACGGGGCTTATGGCGCTGTTGGAAGCCTGGCTCGGCAGGCACAGCGCCTCTTTGGGCTGGCGGCCGGAATTTCCCTGGTCGGTCGTCGGCGATTGGATCGCGGCGCACCCGCAGGTGAGGCTCGCCGAGCGGCGCGCGCTGGCGCCCTTCGGCATATTCACTTTGGCGCGAATCGTGAAGCTTTGATCCGCTTGTCTTGACACTCGTGAAGGCGCGCGCCTATATCGCCCCGCCTTGGCATGCAGCGACGCGGCCAAATGGGGCGGAGTAGCTCAGCCGGCTAGAGCAGAGGAATCATAATCCTTGTGTCGGGGGTTCGAGTCCCTCCTCCGCTTCCAATGCCAGACTGTCCCGATTC
>JAATEW010000070.1 GCA_015655535.1 Hyphomicrobiales bacterium
CGGCAGAACATAATTGCCCGGTGTCATGGCTTGGGTGCGGGGATCAAGTCCGCCCATGACGGCTAAAATCGCGCCTCATCATCTCCGAGCGGATGAAGGTCACGCACCATGGCCTTCATGCGCTCGTCGAGCACATGGGTGTAGATCTGGGTCGTCGAAATATCGGCATGACCCAATAATTCCTGCACGACGCGCAGATCGGCGCCATTTTGCAGAAGATGGCTCGCAAAAGCATGGCGCAGCACATGCGGGCTGACGCGGGACGCGCCTATGCCCGCCGCCGCCGCGACGGTTTTCAAGTCGCGCGCAAAGGCCTGCCGTGTGAGATGGCCGCTTTCGCTGTCGGCCGGAAACAGCCAAGGGCCTGTCGCTGCGCCCGCGTCCATCTCGTCCAGCAGCTTGCGGTAGAATGTCATGGCCGTGCGGGATAAGGGAGAGAGCGGCACGAGCCGTTCGCGATTGCCTTTGCCGCGCACGGTGAGCAGCGGGTCGCGGGTCGAGGCGGCGCGTTTCGGCAGGCTGACGAGTTCCGAGACGCGCAATCCTGTCGCGTAGAGGAGCTCGATGAGACAGGCCGTGCGGGCCGCGCGCAGGCGTTCGCGCGGCGGCCGGTCCGCGTCTTCGAGGCCTTCCTTGGCGAGGTTGAGCAGGCGATCGACCTCGGCGATGGTCAGGCAATTGGGCAGCCGCCTTGCCTGTTTCGGCCCGGTGAGCACAAGCGTCGGATCGTCCGCGCGGCGGCCCTCGGCGACCAGAAAATGATGAAACTGCCGGATCGAGGAGAGCTTTCTGGCGCTCGACGTTGCTTTGAGGCCGCGCGCGTCGAGATATTGCAGATAATCGCGGATGTTTTCCGTCTTCGCCGTCATCGGCTTGGTTTTGTGACGGGCAAGGACCTCGACATAGTCGGTGAGATCGCGCCGGTAGGCGTCGAGCGTATTTTGGGCGGCGCCGCGCTCGGCGGCGATCATGTCGAGAAAACCATCGATGAGGGAAAGGGAGGCTCGGTCGCCGGGCGCTTTATCGGACATGGTTCACCTCATCTGTTGAGGCGGGCGGGCGGAATGGATTGGCTCATTTCGCGCGGCTGCGGCTCGACGAAAGTGACGAGCGCGATCATCCCGGCATAGGCTAGTCCCGCGACGATGCCGACGAGGATCAGAAAGCGGAAAAGGCTCGGCACGCAGGCTGTCTCCGGTCACATGAAAGAATAATCGCAAAATGTCCGACCCGCATGGCGCAAATGGCATGGCCCGGCAGGAGAAATCGAAAGATCAAGTCCTATGAGAGCGCTTGGCTTTCATGATTCTCATCTGGCGGCAATCCCTTTCATAAGCTGAATCTTCTTTGCAAGTCATGAAGATCAGGGCTCCGCCACCGGCTACCAGATGTGGCCCAAGATGCTATTTTGGAGCGGTTTTCGCCTTTTATCGGGGAGTCCGGCTTAAATCCCGGCGGGCGGCATGTTACATCTTGCCGGATGAGTAGCGGTATTTCCCCGGCCCCGATCTCCGACGACGGACGCCTGCATGACCGCCGGGCGGCGCCAGTCCTCTCGGCGCTTGGCGGGCGGCCGATCGTGCTCGTCGGCATGATGGGCTCCGGCAAGACCTCCACGGGACGGCGGCTGGCGCAGCGCCTCGGCCTGAATTTCGTCGATGCCGACGTTGTGATCGAACAGGCCGCGGCCATGTCGATCGAGGATATTTTCGCGCGGCATGGGGAAGCCTATTTCCGCGATGGCGAAAAACGCGTGATGGCGCGGCTCCTGGGCGAAGGTCCGCGCGTGCTTGCGACGGGCGGCGGCGCCTTCATGAATGCCGAAGTCCGAGAACGCATCGCCGCCGAGGGTGTATCGATCTGGCTCAAGGCCGATTTCGACGTGCTCTGGAAGCGCGTCCGACGGCGCACGACGCGCCCGCTTCTCAACAATGCCGAGCCGGAGGTGACGCTGCGCCGCCTGATCGAGGAGCGTTACCCTGTCTATGCCCAGGCCGATATCACCGTCCAGTCACATGAAGGTTCGCATGATGACGTGGTCGATGAGATGATGGCTCAACTCGAGGCCTTCCTGGCCTCGCCCGACATGGCTTCGGGACATGGCAAGCCAACTTTCGGAAAAAACGTGTCGAAACTCGAAAAAATCGGCGTGAAACTTGGTGGCCGCGGCTATGACATCTTGATCGGCGATGGGCTCATCGACGAGGCGGGCGGCCATATCAAGCGTCTGGCGCCGGGTGCCGCCTGCGCCATCGTCACCGACGAGAATGTCGCCAGGCATCATCTGCCGGCGCTGGAACGCGGCCTCGACGCGGCCCAGATCAAACATGCGAAAATCATCGTCGCGCCGGGCGAGGGCTCGAAGACCTATTCCGTCTTCGAACGGGTCTGTGACGAGATCATCGGCGCCAAGATCGAGCGCAACGATCTTGTCGTCGCCTTGGGCGGGGGCGTCGTCGGTGATCTTGCCGGCTATGCGGCGGCGAGCGTCAGGCGCGGCATGCGCTTCATCCAGATTCCGACCTCGCTTCTGGCGCAGGTCGATTCCTCCGTCGGCGGCAAGACGGGAATCAATTCGCCTTATGGCAAGAACCTGATCGGCGCCTTCCACCAGCCGTCGCTGGTGCTGGCCGATACAGGCTCGCTCGAAACCCTGCCGGTGCGGGAGTTTCGCGCCGGCTATGCCGAGATCGTCAAATATGGCCTCATCAATGATGCGGCCCTTTTCAATTGGCTCGAAGCCTCCTGGCAGGAGGTTTTCGCGGGCGGCCAGGCGCGGTCCCGCGCGATCGCCAAGAGTTGCGCGGCGAAGGCCGGTGTCGTTGCGCGGGACGAGCGCGAAACCGGCGAACGGGCTCTTCTCAATCTCGGCCACACATTCGGCCATGCTTTGGAGCGGGTGACGGGTTATGACGGGTCGCGTCTCGTCCATGGCGAAGGCGTCGCCATCGGCATGGCTTGTGCTTTTCGCTTCTCGGTGCAACGTGGGCTTTGCCCGGCGCAGGATGCCGAGCGCGTCGCCTTCCATCTGAGATCTGTCGGACTGCCGACACGTTTTCGCGATATTGCCGGTTGGGATGCTGGCGCGGAGCAGGTTTTGGACGCCATGTATCAGGACAAGAAGGTGGAGCATGGCGCTTTGACCTTCATCCTCGCGCATGGCATCGGTAAATGCTTCGTCGCTAAAGCGATCGATCCCGGCGAGGCCTTGGCCTTCCTCAAGGACGAATTGAACGCGGGACTTTAATCCATGCACGGCGAAGCTGGCGATGGTTTGCCGGTCGATCTCTGGGTAGCGGTTGTCATCATCTTGCTCTGTGTCGCGCTCGCTGCGTTTTTCGCCGCATCCGAGACGGCGCTGACGGCGGCTTCGCGCCCCCGGATGTTCGCGCTCGAGAAAAACGGCGATTCCCGTGCCGCGCTGGTCAATCGGCTGCTCAGGCGCCGCAACCGCCTTATCGGCGCGACGCTGCTCGGCAATACGCTGGTCAATATCGGCTCCTCGGCTTTCATGACGAGCGTTCTTGTCGCCCTCGTCGGCGACAATGGCGCGGTCTATGCCACCTTGATCATGACCTTTCTCCTGCTTGTCTTCGCCGAGATCATGCCGAAGACGCTCGCCATCAATTATCCCGACCGTCTGTCGCTGGTCGTCGTCAGGGTGATGTCGGTCTTCGTCGCGATCTTCGGCCCGGTTCTCCTCGCGATCGAAGCTGTGGTGCGAAGCCTGTTCAAATTGATGGGCATCGATGTCACGCGGCAGAAATCGATGCTGTCCGGCCACGAGCAATTGAAGAGCACGGTCGAATTCCTGCACCGCGAAGGTGGCGTCGAGCGCGGCGAGCGCGACATGTTCGGCGGCCTGCTCGACTTGAACGAGCTCGAAGTCTCGGACGTCATGGTGCATCGGACGCGGATGCGCACGATCAATGCCGATCTGCCGCCACGGGAACTTTTGCGCGAAGTCGTGAATTCGCCCTATACGCGCATGCCGCTCTGGCGCGACAGGCCAGACAATATCATCGGCGTTTTGCACGCGAAGGATCTGCTGCGTGCCGTCGATATCTGCGGCGATGTCGACAAGCTGAAGGTGGACGATATCGCGCTCGAAGCCTGGTTCGTGCCGGACACAACGTCTGTCGACGACCAATTGCAGGCCTTCCTCAAGCGGAAGACGCATTTCGCGCTTGTCGTCGACGAATATGGTGAAGTCATGGGTCTTGTGACGCTTGAGGATATTTTGGAAGAAATCGTCGGCGATATAAGAGACGAGCATGACTTGGCCGTGCAGGGCGTCAGGCCGCAGGCCGATGGCTCCGTCATAGTAGACGGCTCGGTGCCGATCCGCTAGCGGAATCGTGTGATGGCCTGGGATCTGCCCGGCGATGAAGCGACGACGGTCGCTGGCCTCGTCATTCATGAGGCGCGCGCGATTCCGGAATCGGGTCAGGTCTTCACCTTCCACAATTTCCGCTTCGAAGTGTTGCGCAAGATCCGCAACCGGATCACCTCTCTGCGGATTGCGCCGGCCAAGGTGGCGGGCGGGGAGTGATAACGGCTGCCACCGCACCGGGTC
>JAATEW010000251.1 GCA_015655535.1 Hyphomicrobiales bacterium
CTGATGGCGGCATAAACGCAGGCCCTGATCGTCGCCGTCCAGGCTAAAGTTTCGCTCGGAAAGATCGACCTTTTGATCACTTCGGCATGTTCGTGCAGCAGGCCCGGCGAGCGATAGGCAAGCTCGCTGAACAGATTGAAAATGATGAGGCCGGAGAAGATCGACACCGTATAGGCGCCGGCGCCGCCTTTGGCCGAATTGGGCGCGCCTACGACCGAGGTGAAAATGACCGTATAGGCGCTGAGCATGACGAGCGGTCCGAAGATCGCCCAGGCCCAGCCGAAAATCGTTCCGCTGAAGCGGACCGCCAGTTCACGCCGTACGACCGCCCGGATCAATTCACGAAATTGCCAGGCCCGCTCAAGTGGCGTCGCTATATTCATCCCCGAGGCAATGCTCCCCAAACCCGCCAAACCAGCAAGCCGGATGTAGACCAGTTCGTTTCTTCTTAGTCAACGCGGCAGCGCGACCTTGCCTCGGCTGAAATCTTCCCGGTACGGGACTTTTTGGAGTGCGTTTATAAAGAGCGGCGTCGGCTTGCACGGCCGAGTCTGGCGGCTGCCCGGCGCTGTAGAGCGCAATCTTGGCCATGATCGTTGAAATCTATGGCGGTGAAGCTGTAATGACACAGGCCGCTGAGGAAGAGGGCGGCATGAGATGTAAACCTAAGCCTACAAAGAGAGCGCTGCCTAAATACTAGGGCCTGTTATTTAGGCAGTCTGCTCTTTTATAATCACTCGGCGGGGGCCGCTTCGGCCGTGTGAGAGGCGGAGAGAGAGCCGGAGCGCTGGCAGACGATCTTCATATATTCTTCGCCGGGCCGCGGGGTAATCGCCGTGCCGGCAACGGTCGTCTGACCGAAGAAACCGCATTCTCTCTCATTGGCCACCTTGGGACCCTGCACGACATCGACCGCGGTATCTGGCTGGCAAGCAGCGTGATCCACCGCCATCGCGCATATAAGGATCACTATAGTAAAAGGTGTCATGACCATCAGCCTCTCAAGTGTTGAACTCCCCTCACGCTCTCCCTTTAACAAAACGCCATATTATCGTCGTTGAACTGACAAATGCACCTTCTGTGCCAGCCCGCCTAGATGCAGAAACTGCGACATTTTCTGCATTTTCAGCGGTTTTCACGCCGATTTGAGCGCAAAAACGTGCAAAACGCGGCGCCTCGCCGCAGATGACGTTTCCGCGGATTCATTAAGGCAACAGGAAGAGTGTTAAGGAAGCGTTAACCCTGGTACCGGGTAACCGGCCTGAATCCGCGCCCGTCGGCCGCCGATTTTTTTCCGGTAAAGGCCGCTTACCGACCCTGAACACAGGAACCCGCCAGTCGTTCCCAGCATTGTTTACGCAGATCCTCAAAGGAGCGTGAGCAATGGCTAAGCATCGGGTGAAAGGTGCTGCCCGGCATATTACAGGCAATATCGACGCGGCCGCGGGCAAGTTTATCGGCAACGGCGACGCCGAACCCCAGGCGGGGAGCAAGATGGACCTCGTTGTCGGTGCTGCGTACCGGGTCTTTGCAGACGTCAAAGCCGCCGGCCGCAAGGGCGCAGGCGGCAAGGGTTTCAAGACCGTGAGCGGCCTTAGATATTGAAAAGGGCCGCCTTAGCGTCAGCCCAGCGGTGTTGAAGACCAATATATGAAGATCAAAAGGCCCGCCGATCGATCGGCGGGCCTTTGTCGTCGTGCACCGGCGAAGGGCAGCCATCTGACCGAGGCTCGCCGGAGCTGCTCGCATTGCCGAATGCAATATGTGCCTCGTAAAAGCCACGAAATGAAGATGCGGTAGGGCCTGAGAATCTCCGCAACACGTTGAAAAACGGGGATGTTCGAGCGCCCACAGCCGAACTTCCGGGTACGTTGTGCCTGCCGGAAATTTACGCTATAGGATTCGACCGAACGGTTCGGTCATGTCTCAGCGCTCCGAACCCAGCCGCCTTAAGCAGCGGTCGCCCAAGCTGCATTTTTCGTTGGTTCGCATGAAACGAGCGCTTCTTTTTCTTTTCGTTCTGATCCTCCTTGTGAGCCTCACTGGCGGCCTCGGCTATTTTCAATTTGTCGTGAAGCCGCAGATGATCAAAACCATCATTGCGGGAGCGGCGCCGCCGCCGCCGGCCGTGGCTGCCACCGAAGCGGTTCTGGAAACCTGGACGCCGCGTCTGCCGGCCGTCGGCACCTTCCGGGCCGTTCAGGGCATCGATGTCTCATCGCAATTGGCCGGGATGATCGCCGCGATCCACGTCGAAAACGGCCAGGACGTGGCAAAAGGCGCGGCTCTTTTCGATATAGACACTTCGGTCGAAGAGGCCGATCTCAAAAACAATCTCGCAACGCTGAAAAACAACGAGATCTCGCTCGACCGGCAGCGCCGCCTCACAGACACGGGCAATGCCGCCAAGGCCAATCTCGACGCGGCGCAAATGGCGCGCGACACGGCCGCTGCCACCGTCGAGCGCGTCCGGGCGACGATTGCCCAAAAGACCGTCGTCGCGCCTTTCGCTGGCCGCCTCGGTCTTCGCCGGTTCGACCTTGGCCAATATCTCTCGGCCGGAACGAGTTTCATCACTTTGCAGCAGCTCGACCCGATCTATGTCGATTTCCCAATTCCGGAACAATCGATCGCGCTCTTGAAGCCAGGCGAGCCGCTGGAAGTCACGGTCGACGGATATAGGGATAAGACGTTTCGCGGGAAGATCGAAACGATCGACGCGCGCGTCGCCCAGGATACGCGCAATGTCATGGTGCGCGGTCTCTTTGCAAATCCCGATCGCGTGCTTTTGCCGGGCATGTTCGCCAATGTCGCAGTCATAGCCGGGGAAGCGGCGAAAGTTGTGACTCTACCCCGCACAGCCATCACCTATTCGCTTTATGGCGACAGCGTCTTTGTCGTCGTGCCAGTCGCGCTGCCACCCGATGGTGCGCAGGCGGCGGCTCAAAGCGACGTCTCTTATAAGATCGAACGCCGGGCCGTGCGCACAGGCGATGTGCATGAAGATCGTGTGGCTATTCTCGATGGTGTCAAAGCCGGCGAGAAAGTCGTCACGGAAGGCCAGTTGAAATTGCAGGCCGAATCCCGTGTCCGCCCGGATTTCGATGCCAAGCTGACGCCGCAACCGATTCGGCCGAAAGAATAATGGATCTGGCCTGATGTCGTCTTTCACCGATATCTTTATCCGCCGGCCTGTGCTGGCATGCGTCGTCAGCCTGCTCATTCTTTTGATGGGCCTGCAATCCTTCTCGAAATTGCAGATCCGCCAATATCCGGAATTGTCGTCTACGACGATCACGATCACGACGGCCTATCCAGGCGCCAATGCCGACCTGATCCAGGGCTTCATCACCGTGCCGATCGCGCAGGCGGTGGCCAGCACCGAAGGCATCGACACGCTCGTCTCGAACTCGCAGCAGAATACGTCAACGGTCACCTTGAACCTGCGGCTCAACGCGAATGCCGATCGCGCCGTCGCCGACGTTTTGTCGAAGGTCAGCCAGGTCAAGAGTATTTTGCCGCGCGAGGCGCTCGATCCCGTCGTCGTCAAGCAGACCGGCGATTCGAACGCGCTTCTTTATATGTCCTTCAACTCGAAGGCCATGAATGGTTCGCAGATCACCGATTATCTGACACGCGTCGTGCAGCCGAGGCTCCAGACGATCGACGGTGTCGCAAACGCGCAGATCCTCGGCGGCCAGACCTTCGCGATGCGCGTCTGGCTCGATCCGAACAAGATGGCGGCGCAAGGCGTGACCCCGGCCGATGTCCGCAACGCGCTCGCCGCCAATAATTTCACCTCGGCCGCGGGCGAGATCAAAGGCGACTTCGTCCAGACAAGCATCAATGCGCAGACCTCGCTCGATTCGGCCAAGGCCTTCGGGCAGCTTGTCGTCCGGGCGCGCGGCGATACGCTGACGCGTCTCGGCAATATCGCGGATATCGAGCTCGGACCCGAGTCGGTCGATTCCTCTTCGGTCTTCGACGGGCTGAAAGCCGTCTTCATCGGCATCTATACGACGCCGACCGCCAATCCGCTCGAAGTCATCACCGCGGTGCGCGAGGCTTTTCCGGAAATCCAGGCGCAATTGCCGGTCGGCCTCGAAGGCGCGATCGCTTATGACGCGACGAATTTCATCCGCGCTTCGATCTATGAAGTCGAGAAGACGCTGGCCGAAGCGGCCCTTATCGTCATCGTTGTGATCTTCCTTTTCCTCGGCAATCTGCGCTCGACGATCATCCCGATCGTGACGATCCCGCTCTCCATGGTGGGCGTCATGAGTTTCCTGTTGATGCTCGGCTATTCGATCAATCTGCTCACGCTCTTGGCGCTCGTGCTGGCGATCGGCCTCGTCGTCGACGATGCGATCGTCGTCGTCGAAAACATCTATCGTCACATCGAGGAGGGGATGACCCCTTATGACGCGGCGATCAAAGGCGCGCGCGAGATCACGGGCCCCGTCATTTCCATGACGATCACGCTGGCCGCCGTCTATGCGCCGATTGGCTTCGTCTCCGGCGTGACGGGCGCGCTATTTCGCGAATTCGCCTTTACTTTGGCGGGCTCCGTCATCGTTTCGGGCGTGATCGCGCTCACTTTGTCGCCGATGATGTGCTCGCGGCTTTTAAAGCCGCCGCGCGAAAACGCCGGCGGATTCGTCGCTTTTCTCGATCGCCTGTTCGAAGGCTTGCGGCGGCGCTATGAGCGGCGCCTGCATCGATCGCTGAACTTCCGCGCCGTTACGATTCTCGTTCTCGTCGGCGTTCTGGCGATGACCGCGCTCATGTTCATGACGACACCGAAGGAGCTCGCGCCGGAAGAAGATCAAGGCGCGATCTTCGCGCTCATCAAGACGCCGCAATATGCCAATCTCGATTACATGGAAAATGCGACCCAGAAGTTCAAACAAGCGGTCGACACCATTCCCGAACATGACCATGTCTTCGTCATCAACGGCTATTCCGGTGTGCGTCAGGGTTTGGCCGGCGCGATCCTGACGCCCTGGGACGAGCGCAAGCGCAATCAAAAAGAGATCATTCAATCCTTGCAGCCGAAGCTCGGTGCGATCACGGGCGCTCAGATCATCGCCTTTTCGCCGCCGTCGCTGCCTGGCTCGACAGGCGGCCCGCCGGTGCAATTCATCCTTCGCTCGATCGGCGATTACAAGCAGCTCGTCGATTATATGGCCGTGATCGAAAAGGCGGCGCGCGAGAGCGGCCTCTTCATCTTTACCGACAGCGATCTCAAATTCGATACGCCGCAGATCCAGTTCAAGATCGACGCCGACAAGGCCAATCAGCTCGGCATCAATATGCAGGAGATCGGCTCGTCGCTTGCGACGCTGCTCGGCGGCAATTGGGTGAACAGGTTCAATCTCTACGGCCGCAGCTATGAAGTGATCCCGCAAGTGCCGCGCGACTATAGGCTCTCGGCCGACTGGCTGACCCGCTATCAGGTCCGCACGGCGAATGGCGCCTTGGTGCCGCTTTCGACGGTCGCGAGCACGTCCGAGAACGTGCAGCCGAACAGCCTGCCGACGTTCCAGCAATTGAATTCGGTGACTTTGCAGGGCGTGCCCTTCCCAGGCCGCACGATCGGCGAGGCTTTGGCCTTTTTGCAGGCCAAGGCGAAAGAGATTCTGCCCTCCGGTTTCAGCGTCGATTTCCAGGGCGACAGCCGGCAATATGTGCAGGAGGGCAATACGCTCCTCCTGACCTTCGTCTTCGCGCTCATTGTGATCTTTCTCGTGCTCGCGGCGCAATTCGAAAGCTTCCGCGATCCCTTCATTATTCTGATCGCTTTGCCGACCTCCATGTTCGGCGCGCTTTTACCGCTGAACGCGCTTGGCGTGCTCGGCATGGCGAGCATGAACATCTATTCGCAGATCGGTCTCGTGACCCTCATCGGCCTCATCTCGAAACACGGGATCTTGATGGTCGAATTCGCCAATCGCCTGCAGGAAGAAAACGGCATGTCGCGGCGCGACGCCATCGAACATGCAGCGGGCGTGAGGCTGCGGCCGATCCTGATGACGACGGCGGCCATGACGGTCGGCATGATCCCGCTCATCGTGGCGGAAGGCGCCGGCGCGCGCAGCCGTTTCGCGATCGGCGTCGTGATCGCTTTCGGCATCAGCATCGGGACCCTGTTCACGCTTTTCGTGACGCCGGCCATGTATACGTTGATCGCCCGTCAGCGGAAGGGCATGCGTAAGCCGCATGATGCCGAACTCGACGGGCCCATTGTGCCGCTGCCTCTGCACGAACGCACCGCTGCGGAATAAAATAGCCCCCTTCAGTAGGGATGACGGTCTTTCTTATTCGTCCAGGCCTGGAAGGCTTTGAGGCCGATATCGCGTTCGAAATTTTCGGTGACCGCGATGCGCCGATCGGCCCATGGCTTGGTGAAATCATCATATTGGAAGGCATCGTCGAAGCCGATCGCACTCGTGTCTTTGAGGCTCGCGCCGAAATAGACATGATCGATCCGCGACCAATAGATTGCGCTCATGCACATGGGGCAGGGCGCGCCATTGATGTAGATCTCGCAGCCTTTCAGCATGCGGGCGCGTTCCGGAACGGGGTCTGGCGAGCCTGGCTCACGCGGGATCATTTCGAGAATCGTGCCGGGGCCGTAATAGCTGCCGAGCAGGGCCTTCGGATTGAGCTTGGCGGAGGCATCCATGATCGCGGTGACCTCGGCGTGAAAGACTGGGCAGCCGGTGAGCAGCACGCGGTTTTGGCCGCGTCCGATGATCTCGCCGTCTTTCACGATCACCGCACCGAACGGGCCGCCCCACCCCTTTTCCACCGATTCGATGGCGAGCCGTGTCGCCTCTTCCATGAATTTGCGCTGGCCGGGTTCGAGTGCCGCTGCCTGTGCCGGGAGCGTGCCAAGCCCGGCGGCAGCGACTGCGCCTGCTGCGACGGCGTAACCGAAGAACCGCCGGCGGTCCGGGTCTGCAACCTCATCGCCGCACGTGCAGATGTTCATGGACGTTCGCTCCCGATTTGCTTGTGAGGCAATGGATACCTCACAAACCCGGGGAACGGGGGCGGAGCTGAAAGTAACGTTTCGCGGCCCTTAAAGGAGCGCGGACAAAGTGAATGAAACGAAACGGAAGTCCCTCAGGCGGCGCTCAGCGCGCGTCGCCGGTCACCGCGCTGCCGCCTGTGACCCGCCACACGGTATCGCCAAGGTCGTCGGCGATTAGCAGGCCGCCGGTCTTGTCCATGGCGAGACCGACAGGCCGTCCGCGTGCGTGGTCGTCCGATGTCAAAAACCCGGTCACCACGTCCTGCGCCGGGCCGCTCGGCTTGCCGTCGCTGAACGGCACGAACACGACCTTGTAGCCGTTGAGTGGCGTGCGATCCCAACTTCCATGCTCGCCGACGAAGGCGCCGTCGCGATAGGCGGCAGGCAGATTCGTGCCAGACGTGAAGACAAAGCCGAGCGGCGCGACATGCGAGCTGAGCGCATAATCCGGCACGATCGCCTTAGCGACAAGATCCGGCCGCTGCGGCATCACGCGCGGGTCGAGATGCTGTCCATAATAGCTATAGGGCCAGCCATAGAAGCCGCCGTCCTTCACCGAGGTCAGATAGTCCGGCACGAGATTGGGCCCGAGTTCGTCGCGCTCGTTCACGATCGCCCATAGCGCGTTGGTTTGCGGGTGGAACTGCAATCCTGTCGGATTGCGCGTACCGCTGGCATAGATGCGATGCGCGCCGCTCGCGCGATCGACCTCCCAGATGGCGGCGCGCTCATATTCGGCCTCAATGCCGTTTTCGGTGATGTTGCTGTTCGAGCCGACGCCGACATAGAGCTTCGATCCGTTGGGGCTTGGGATCAGGCTCTTCGTCCAATGATGGTCGATCGGGCCGCCCGGCAGATCGGTGAGCTTGGTGCCCGGATCGGTGATCTGCGTGTCGCCGTCCTTATAGGGATAGCGCAAGATGGCGTCTGTATTGGCGACATAAAGATCATGGCCGATGAGAGCCACGCCGAAGGGCGAGTTCAGATGGTCGAGAAAGGTGCTGCGCTGCGCCACGCCGCCATCCGCATTGAAACGCAGCAGCGTGATCTTGTTGACGCCTTTTTCCTTGGCGCCGGCATAGGCCTGCACCCAGCCGATGATGAGATCTTTCGGCCGGAAGACAGGCGCTTTAGGGCCGTTGGCCTCGACCACCAATATGTCGCCATTCGGCAGAACATAAAGTGAGCGCGGGTGCGCGAACCCATTGGCGAGCGCATGAACCTGCAGGCCCTGCGGGACGGTAGGCGTTGCGTCTCCCCATTTCGCGGTCGCGGGCTGTGCGATCTGGATCGGCGGCAACAGATATTGCTGCGGCTCCGGCAGAACCGGATTGGCGCCGATCTGAGTCGATGGATCGACGACCTTTTCATCCTGGCAGCCGGCAAGCGCCAGGGCCGCGGCGGCGACGGTGCAAAGGAGGGAAAGGCGCATCAGTTGGGCACTCCTACACCCTGGCGATAGACCATGTCGCGGCCCATCCAATTGGTGAAGATCATGACGATCACGACGAGCGCGGAAAGGATCAGTCCTTGCGGCACCACCGCGGTATAGGCGTCGCGGCTGTGAACGAAAGCGTTGAGTACGCACAGCGCGATGACGATGATGCTGCCCACGACATGAAACCAGGCGGGCCGCATCGCCCGTATTCGGCGGCTGAATATAAAATCGATCAGCCCGGCGATGACCGCCAACGCGGCCATGACCAGACCCGCGGTCAGGAGCCAGATGGAAAACCGTTCCCACATGACCTCGGCGGTCTGCCAATAGGCGATATCGGTGAGCAAGGCCCCGGTGAAACAGACAATGGGAAATTGCACGAAGATCATATGGAGCGGCTGACCGCCGACAATAGCCGTGGGCTGAGGATTTTGCAGCATGAATACCGTCGCGTTGAAGGCAAAGGGAGCGTCGTATCGACATCGGTAACGACGCTCGTGCTTCGGCGGTTCCGTGCGGCCGAGGTCAAGAGATGGTGATGGAGAGGATCATCATTGCGAGCGCAGCGAAGCAATCCATGCCGCCGCTTGAGTCGGTTGCTTCTGGATTGCTTCGCCATAGCCCGTTGCTTGCGACGGGCGTCGCATTGCGATCTCGCTGTTGCGATAGATCGCCGGCGATACAACGCCCTATGGCCCGCAATGACGGTTCGACGATCGAGTTCTGAGCGAGCTTGGCTATTCGCGCTCGGGCACCGGCACGTTGAAGCCGTTGAGCGTCATCGACACGAGACAATAAAGCCCGACGAGATAGATAAGCTCGTTCGCGCCATGCTGGCCGAATGTGGCGACGGCGAGCCTATAGATCGGCTCAGGCAGCACGCCGCCATTCACCAGAGCGAAGGCGATGTCATAGCCTATGCCCTCTTCCTTACTGAGATCGCCCGGCCGCGAGCCGGAGAGCAGCGTCGCGATCCGCTCGGGCGACATTTTCTCTTTCTCGGCGACCGCGACATGCGCATAGATTTCATAGGCGGCGTTGAAATGCGCGCCGGTCACGAGGATCACGATCTGCCGCACCGGATCGGGCAGGTTCGCCTCCATCGTCATCGCCTTTGTGAGTTCCCATACCGCGCCGCCGATGCGCGGCTCATGCAGCCAGGGGTTCCAAGGCCCCATCAGCGCGCCGGCCTCGGGTGCGCCTTCGGGGGCGACCGTCAGGAAGGCGTTGAAGTTCGAGCCGATGCCCTTCTTCATGTCCTCGTAAAGCGGCTTTTGCACATCGGTGAGATCGGCGGGCTTGATCAGCGGCAGGCGCATGGGCTCTCTCCTTTGAAAGGACTTAATCATTAGCATGTGGAGACGGCACCCGTATGAAGGCGCCCTTCGAACACTTCAAATTGTTCGTGGGTGGCCGCACCGGCCTTCGGGAATTTCGAGCGCCAGGCGATCCCATTTGGCCCCATTAGCCGCGGCTTCATAGGTGCTTTGCAAAAAAGCGAGCAGCGCCGCATCCGGATCGGCTGCGGTTCGCACCGCCTCATAAGGCAAAAGGAATTAGCCAAGCTGCGGATCGAAACCTGCTTCGCTTGGCAAGATAGGCGCATCGGCGAAGCCCGGCGCCGCAGGATAGCAATAGGAATAAAAGGCCGCATAATCGATCGGGCCGCTGCCCGGCCAGAACCCGGCGCTCGAGACTTCATGTGAATAGGCTTCGCGCGTCACCGCATCGGGCAGATGCGAAATGCCGCCTGGATGAAGCGGCGCGTGGCGGCCAGAAAAACGTGTCACCGCCAGATCGAAACTGCCCCAGAAGAAATGCACGGGGCTGCATTTGCCGATGAAGCGCGTGCGAAAAAGCTTGAACACACGGTCGCATTGGACGAGCGCCAGCCAGAACCGCCGCGCGGCGTCGGGATCATAATCGTGGGGCGCCGTATCGAGCGGGAAGGGTGTCGGATCGGCCAATTCGTTGGGGTGAATATCGATTGCGACCGGCACGCCGAGCGCCGCCAATTTTTCGAGCACTTCGGCGTAAAAGGCCGCGGTGCTTTTCGGCGCGAGCGCGATCTCGCCCACGCCGCCGTCGCTGACGCGAATGATCAGCGCATGGGAGATGAAATCGAATTCAAGCTCGAAGCCGAGTGCTCCATGCGGGATGAGACTCGTCGTCAAGCCGCGCGCGGACACATAAAGCGTCACATGCCAGGAATGGTTGACCCAAGGCGTCTGCTTGAGACGCACTTTGCCGGCGATCTGCGTCCAGAGCTGCAAGGTTTCCATGGTCGGCCGGAGCGCGGCATAGGGCAGTTCGGGCCAGGCGGTGTTTGTATCAGGCAATGCCGTTGCCCTTTCATGTCGTAAAGCGGTTTCTGCGCGGAAGGTCATCCACGCTAGCGGGGCGAAAAGGCGCAAAGATGACGCGGCAATATCACGATCGGGCTCGAAATGAGCGGCCGAAGCGATGTATGATGATAGACCCGCATATTCGAGGACACGAAATGGC
>JAATEW010000294.1 GCA_015655535.1 Hyphomicrobiales bacterium
CCGCGACCGGCTTGCGGAAATCGCCGCCCGCATCGAGAAATTAAGCGCGGCCCAGGCAAGGCTGGGGCTCTGATCGCTTAATCTTTGGTCGATCTGAGGACGAATATGTAGGTGAGGCTACAATTTCTCAACTCCAATCCTCATCCCGAGGAGCGAGCCATAGGGCGTTGCGAAGCGCACTATAGCTCGCGTCTCGAAGGACAAGGGTTGGAGCGGTGAGGATAACGACGATCCCTCGCCCTTCGAGACGCGCTCCGTGGATCGCTCTTCAGGGTGAGGGATCGGGTCGCGAGGGTTGGACCTGGATTATCCTGCGGACCTACAGCGGTATTGAGGCTCCTGCGCATGGCTGAGAAAAAACTGGCTGCCGCTTCGGACATCGTCCTTCCCTCCGAGTCGGCCCAGGCCCAGCGGTTCGAGCGCGCCCGCACGGCGCAGGCGACCGCGGTTCTCGAAGACTATGTCGAACTGATCGACGATCTTTTGCGCAGCGAGGGCGAGGCGCGGCCGACCGACATCGCCCGGCGCCTCGGCGTCTCCCACGCCACCGCGATCAAGAGCATCGGCCGGTTGAAGCGGGAAGGGCTCGCCACTTCCAAGCTCTATCGCGGGGTCTTCCTGACGCCGCAAGGCCAAGATCTGGCTCAGCGCGTGCGCGCGCGCCACAGAACCGTCGTCGACCTTCTGGTCGCGGTCGGTGTTCCGCAGCACTGCGCGGAACTTGATGCGGAAGGAATCGAACACCATGTTTCCGATGTGGCGCTCGCAGCCTTCTCGCGTTTCCTGAAACGCCGCGGCTGAAGCGAACCGGAGCGGCGAACCAAGCCGCCCTTCGCGATGATTGCCGCCCGGCTGGTTGGCCTTGACTGCATAAGATTTGTTGCTTTCTCGCAACAGCTTTTAATCATCTTGCGCTTGTCTTGGGTTCACAAGAAGAAAGCCGCTTTTCAGCCATAAACCAACGGCTAGTCTAAAATCGCTTTAGTTGAGAAAAGGTTCTTCCGTCGGCTGCACATCGGTCGGAAGAACTTGCGTATCAGGGTTCTTCGAATGCCCGCTTCCCGCGGCTTCCGAGAATGTGGCCTGGGCCGACATTCCGCTCAACTAAGCTGCCGGGATTTAGTAAATGGATGCGCGCGTTTTCGATAAGAAGAAACTTCCCAGCCGTCATGTGACGGAAGGGCCAGAGCGGGCGCCGCACCGCTCCTATCTCTATGCCATGGGTCTGTCGCGCGAGCAGATTCATCAGCCTTTCGTCGGCGTTGCCTCCTGCTGGAACGAAGCGGCCCCCTGCAATATCTCCTTGATGCGGCAGGCGCAGGCGGTGAAGCAAGGCGTCGCCTCGGCCGGCGGTACGCCGCGCGAATTTTGCACCATCACCGTCACCGATGGCATCGCTATGGGCCATCAGGGCATGAAGTCCTCGCTCGTGTCGCGTGACGTGATCGCCGATTCCGTCGAGCTCACCATGCGCGGCCATTGCTACGATGCGCTCGTCGGCCTCGCCGGCTGCGACAAATCGTTGCCCGGCATGATGATGGCGATGATCCGCCTCAATGTACCGTCGATCTTCATCTATGGCGGCTCGATCCTGCCGGGCACCTTCAAGGGCCGGCCGGTGACGGTTCAGGATCTCTTCGAGGCGGTGGGCAAATATTCCGTCGGCGACATGACGCCCGAGGATCTCGACGAACTCGAGACCGTGGCTTGCCCTTCGGCCGGCGCCTGCGGCGCGCAATTTACCGCCAATACGATGGCGACGGTCTCCGAGGCGATCGGCCTCGCTCTGCCTTATTCGGCCGGCGCGCCCGCGCCTTATGAGATCCGCGACCGGTTCTGCCTGACGGCGGGCGAGACGGTGATGGAACTGATCGCCCGTGACATCCGTCCGCGCGATATCGTCACCCTTAAGGCGCTCGAAAATGCGGCGACCGTGGTCGCCGCCTCCGGCGGCTCGACCAACGCAGCGCTGCACCTGCCGGCGATCGCCCACGAGTGCGGCATCAAGTTCGATCTCTTCGACGTCGCCGCAATCTTCAAGAAGACGCCCTATATCGCCGACCTGAAACCAGGCGGCAAATATGTCGCCAAGGATATGTTCGAAGTGGGCGGCATCCCGCTCCTGATGAAGACCTTGCTCGACCATGGCTTTCTGCATGGCGACTGCCTTACCGTGACCGGCCGCACCATTGCCGAGAACATGGCCAAGGTGAAATGGAACCCCGATCAGGACGTGGTCTATCCGGCTGATAAACCCATCACCGTGACGGGCGGCGTCGTAGGCCTCAAAGGCAATCTCGCGCCGGAAGGGGCGATCGTGAAGGTTGCCGGCATGAAGCAGGATCATCTTGTCTTCAAGGGTCCGGCGCTCTGCTTCGACAATGAGGAAAGCTGCTTCGAGGCCGTTTCCCATCGCAAATATC
>JAATEW010000288.1 GCA_015655535.1 Hyphomicrobiales bacterium
CATCGCCCGACAGCACGCCGCTCCATGTCGCGCCGAGACCATTGGTGTCGATCGCCGAAACGGTGCCGGACATCAATGTCGCATTCACACTGGTGACAAGCGCCGACTCGATCACCTGGATCGTGCCGCCGCCCAGATTGAATTGATAATTCGGATTGGCATTCATATAGCCCGCCTGCAGGCTGATGCCGCCGATCTCAAGCGTGCCGCCATTGAGATTGTAGACGCCCGTGCTGCCGTTTTGGCCGGCGAGGAAAAGAGACGTGCCATTGTGGATGCGCAAAACGCCGCCGGTTTGCGTGATCGTTCCGTGCGATATCGGCGCGGACGCGCTAGCATTGCCGTAACCGATAACGATTTTGCTATTGGGGCCGGACAGATCGATAACACCGCCGCTGATATTGAGCGTGCCCGTGCTGCCGGCATTGGTGCCGGTGGTGCGGCCAAGAGTATTCAGAAGTCCGGTGAGATCAAGTTCGCCACCGCTTATGTTATACGTGCCGGTGCCGCCTTGGTTGCCTATGTTCAAGGATGCGCAGTGGGATGTGTCGCCGCAAGTGGGCGTGACAACCACGGTTCCACCCGTTTGGTTGACCGTTCCCTGGCCGCCGAAGTCACCGACCTGAAGACCGGTTCCGAAACTGATCGTGCCGCCCGAAACGTTGAGTGCGCCGACGCTGCCGGGCTGCTCTCCGACGGCGAGATCGACCACCGTGGTATTTCCGCTTGTCTGGGCCATCGCGCCCTGCACGATATAGGCTTCCCCCAACGACATATTGGCATTGTCGATGGTCAGAGTGCCTGACCCCACCTTAGCAAACTGCCCGGCGCCAGAGAGAGTGCCAGAGAAGGCGGTGTCGGTATTGTTGCCCGCTATGAAAAGTGTGGCTGCGACAGTCACCGTCAGCGTACCGCCGCCGCTGAACGAACCAACGGTCTGATTGCCGGTGGAAACCGATAGGCTCGCCCCCGTAGCGACCGACAGGTCTGTGGCCGGGGCGATCACTTGTGCGCCCGACACAGTCAGATCGCCTGCCACGACATTGATAGGCGTGGACTGCGCGCTGATCGCGGCATCGAGTTGGCTCTGCGTGCTGACGTCGACGGCCACGGCATTTGACGTAGCCGCAACCAGCAATGTCGCGGGAAGGCAGGCGAGCGACACGAGTCTAAGACGAATATATCTGCCAAGCGGCGGCTTTGAAAAAACGCCGGGCTTCCAGAACATTTCAAATAGCGCCATAGCCCCACTCCTGGCTGCTAACTCAACATCGAATATGAAGTCGCGACCTCAGCCTCCGAGCTGTGACCGGGCATTCCGCAGTCGCCACGGCATGAGCCGCCATCGGTTCAGCTTGCTCGGTTTCTTGATTCCGACGCACCGCTGAACCTTCGGGCGTCGGTGCGAGCGCAATTCACGTCGCGCGGTGTTGCTTGTCCGCGCAGCGAAAGCCGCCCTTCGCCGCGACAGACAAGGACGAAGGCTGGGATCGTGTCCGGCTATCCCGTTACGATCGCTTGTCAAAGTTACGAGCTTGATGAAACCACGTCATTTTAAATGATCGCTTAAGAAGCTCGGCTTTAACGTTCATCTTTGAACATGAACGTAGAATAAAACCGGCTTCTATCCAAGCCTACTTAAGCTACGAATGCTAAAAGCGGTATTGAATAACCATTTAGATAAGAATAAATACTTATTTATGTCAAAAAATATATGTTTTTATACGTACGTATAGCTACGTTTATACCACAGTTATATTATCATATGAACAAAACGGTGCGAGGGGAACTCATCGCGATTCGTGGTAAATGCGCCCTCTACATCGGCGTGTTTTGACGCGCGAGCGGATCGGGGCGTATCTGCGGCCCGTTATGGATTCAGCACCTATTTCTTGACTTCACACCCCCTCAAGGTTTCTACTAACGGACAGCCCGTTCGGAAAACAGAACGGCACGGTTCAGGCATTCCAGGGTGAATATTTTCCCTTTCAACAGAACGGGCTCGCGTGGGCAGGATGTGCCCCAGAGTCTCGTGGCGCATTTCGGCGCGGACCAGCCGCTCAAGGTGGACGCGGGCGTGCTGCTCAGCCCGCTGACCGTCGCCTATCAGACCTACGGCAGCCTCAACGCGCAGAAATCCAACGCCATTCTGGTCTGCCACGCTTTGACCGGCGACCAGCATGTCGCCAACACGCATCCGGTCACCGGCAAGCCCGGCTGGTGGGAGACCATGGTCGGCCCCGGCCGTCCGATCGATACGGACCGCTATTACGTGATCTCGTCCAATGTCGTCGGCGGCTGCATGGGCACCACCGGGCCGAGTTCCATAAATCCTGCGACAGGCCGCGCCTATGGCCTCGATCTGCCCGTCATCACGATCAAGGACATGGTGCGTGCGCAAGCCATGCTGATCGATCATCTCGGCATCGATACGCTCTGCTGCGTCGTCGGCGGCTCGATGGGCGGCATGCAAGTGCTGCAATGGGCGGCGAGCTATCCGGAACGCGTCTTCGCCGCGATGCCGATTGCGACGGCAGCGCGGCGTTCCTCGCAAAATATCGCCTTTCACGAAGTCGGCCGCCAGGCGATCATGGCAGATCCGGACTGGTGCAAGGGCCGCTATCTCGACGAAGGCCGCCAGCCGACGAAGGGCCTCGCGGTCGCCCGCATGGCGGCGCATATCACCTATATGTCGGATGAAGCTTTGCAGCGGAAATTCGGCCGCAAGCTGCAGGACCGCGTCGCGCCGACCTTCTCCTTCGACGCCGATTTCCAGATCGAGAATTATCTGCGCCATCAGGGATCGAGCTTCGTCGATCGCTTCGACGCGAATTCCTATCTGTACGTTACCCGCGCCTGCGATTATTTCGATCTCGCCGAGGATTACGGCGGCTCGCTCGCGCTCGCCTTCAAGGGCTCCAAGACGCGCTTTTGCGTCGTCTCTTTCAATTCCGACTGGCTCTATCCGACGGCAGCCTCGCGCGCGATCGTGCATGCCTTGAATGCCGGCGGCGCATCGGTCTCCTTCGTCGACATCGAGACGGAGCGCGGCCACGATGCCTTCCTGCTCGATGTGCCGGATTTCATCGCGACGACGCGCGGCTTCCTCGAAGCCGCGGCGCGCGCGCGTGGCATTCCGCCCGCGCCGGGCGGGAGCGACGAACTGTGACGAAACTGGCCAGCAAGCCTGTCGGAGAAAAACTCTCTCGCGCGGGCCGTCTCGATCTTCTGCTCGTCGCCGACATGGTCGAAGCGCGCTCGCGCGTGCTCGACGTCGGCTGCGGCGACGGCTCGCTGCTGCGGCTTCTGTCGGAAGAGCGCGGGGTCGACGCGCGGGGGATAGAACTCTCCCAGAAAGGCGTCAATGATTGCGTCGCGAAAGGCCTGTCGGTGATCCAAGGCGATGCCGATACCGACCTCGCCGATTATCCGGACGACGCCTTCGACTATGTGATCTTGTCGCAGACGCTGCAGGCGACGCTGCATCCGCGCAAAGTGCTCGAACATATGCTGCGCATCGGCCTGCATGCTATCGTGTCCTTTCCGAATTTCGGCCATTGGCGCATCCGGTTTCAGGTCGCGGCGCGCGGCCGGATGCCGATCACAGACAATCTCGCGCTGCCCTGGTACGACACGCCCAATATTCACTTCTGCACGATCCGCGATTTCGTCAGCCTCGTCGATGAGATCGGCGCCAAGATCGAGCGCGGCGTGGCGCTCGACCATTTCGGTACGCCCTTGCAGCTCAATTTGCCCTGGTGGGTATGGAATCTGTTCGGCGAACAAGGCGTCTTCCGCCTGACCCGCGTGAAATAAAGCAGCGACGGACAAATAAAAAAGGTTGCTACAAACGCATCATCGGAGATGATACCCGATCTGGAGTCGAAAGCGCTCATTCTTTGAATGAGACTAAGACAAAAGCGGGATAGGAAAAGTGTGCAGCAGTTTTCCTATCCCGCTTTAAACTAAGAGAAACGATCGTCGCGCGCATACGCGGAGGGATTATGGCACTGGGACCTTTTGAATTCGCCACCTCGACGAAAGAAGGCGTGACGCTTCTCGCGCGCGACGAACCCATGGTCGTTCATGCGCAGATTCCAACCGACGTGCTCAATGATTATTTCAAGCTGACGGGAGACGGTACGAACCATCAGCGCCAGAAACTCGTGATCGCCAATCTCGATGCCTTCGGCAAGATCGCGGCGGGTAAATATGAGCGCGGCGAACTCAAATATAGAGATGGGCAAGGCACGACCGTCGCCATGGTGCGCTTGAGCCTTTTCGATCTCGAATGTTCGACCCATCTTTCGCGCGACGCCGACGCATCGCAGCCACGTCTTCATTAGATGAAGATGTCAGCCGATCCCTCGCCCTGAGGCGCCCAGATCGCTGGCGATCTTTCGCAACAGCGAGATCACAAGAAGAGGGACCGGCTCCAGCCCTCATGCTTCGAGGCTCACCATAGGCGTCGTTTCGCGCGCAATGACGGTTTCACGAACCCTGATCGCTCCGCTCTTCCTAAGCTTTGGCGTTTTTGGCCCGTTCGATGGAGGCCAGCACGATCTCGCGGGCTTCCTCGCATGATCCCCAGCGCAGGATCTTCACCCACTTGTTGGGCTCGAGATCCTTATAATGGGTGAAGAAATGCTCGATCTGCTGCAAGGTGATCTCCGGCAGGTCGGTATAATTCTGGATGCCTTCGTAGCGCCGCGTGAGTTTGGCGGAAGGCACCGCGAGAATTTTTTCATCCTGCCCGGCTTCGTCCTGCATGAGCAGCACGCCGACGACGCGGCAGCTCATGATCGCGCCCGGAATGATGGCGCGCGTATTGGCGACGATGACGTCGCAAGGATCGCCGTCATCCGACAAAGTATGCGGGATGAATCCATAATTCCCCGGATAGCGCATCGCCGTATAAAGGAAGCGGTCGACGACGAGCGCGCCGGCCTTTTTGTCCATCTCATATTTGATGGGCTCGCCGCCGATCGGAACTTCAATGACAACATTGACGTCATGGGGCGGATTTGCGCCGATGGAAACGGCGTCGAGATCCATGTTGAACTCCGCGAAAGGTTATGGCCGCTGAGGCTGGCTAAGAAATAGCCGAACGGCGCTTGGACGGGAAAGGAGGGTATATGAGGCAAGACAGACGATCTGCGCGCGTCAACCTTTATTCGAAAGCAAAGGCAACACGTTCGCGCGTTTCGCCACCGAAACGTTCCTGGGTTTGGCGGATGACTTTACCGCCGAGCTTGCGGTAAAAACCCATCGCCCTGTCATTATCCGCCAAGGCCCAGACGACGGTCGAACCATAGCCATGCTCGGCGAGATCCTGAAGCGCCACTTCGAACAATCTTTTGCCGAAGCCCAGGCCCTGAAATTCGGGCGCAAGATAAAGTTCGAAAATCTCGCCGGCATAAGGCATGGACCGAAGCCGGTTGCGCCCATAGCTCGCATAGCCTGCAATCGTCTCGTCGAAATCGAGGACGACGAGCCGCGATCCCCGCTTGATGGCGGAAAGCCACCAATCGGGTCCGCGCCGCGCGACCATCTTTTCAAGCTCGCGGCCAGGGATGACGCCGAGATAGGCCTCGCGCCATGCGGCGTCGTGGACCTCCGCGATGCCTTCGGCATCGGTCTCGCGTGCTGTCCTGATCGTTACGAGCGTCTTGACCATGGGCCGATGTTAGGACTGCTTAGTCCAAACCCGCAAGCATTTCTTGCGTCACACTTTGGTTTAAACGGGCAGGTTTTGCCGCTAGGACGCGAGACGGATCGTCGCGCCTTCCGAGGCGCGCATAAGGAACATGCAAATTTCCCTACTTTGGTACCAGGACGCCCGTGACTTGAGCATGACGCCGGAAAGGCGCCGGGCTTTTCTTTTTAATGTGAAATAATTGCAATGCGAATCGAGGACGCTTGAGCAACCGATGATCGCCATGAAGATAAAAGCTCCGGCCTTTTCGAACGAATCGCTTGTCATGATCGGGCGGCTTTTTGCCGATCATGCGCGCGCCCATGTTGCAGCCTATCTCGTCTCGGTCCTGCTCATGGCTCTGGCCGCCGCGGCGACCGCGCTCTCGGCTTTTCTTTTAAAGCCGGTGCTTAACTATATGTCGGCGCCTGACGGCTTTGGCGAGCTCAAACGTCTGTCGCTTGCGATCGCCTGTTTGTTTTTGCTGCGTGGCGCCGCGACCTATGGCTATCTCGTGCTTCTATCCCGGACCGGCAACAGAATCGTTGCAAGCGTTCAGACGCGTCTCTTCGCGCATTTGATTTACCAAGATCTTCGATTTCTTCAAAACAACCGGTCCGGCGACTTTCTGGCGCGCCTTTCGATCGCCGCGAATGGTGTGAGGGACACGCTGCAGGTGCTGATCACCAGCGCCGGCCGCGATGTGCTGACTTTGTTCGGTCTTGTGATCGTCATGATCGTGCAGGACCCGGCGCTCTCGCTTGTCGCGCTCGCATTGATGCCGGTCGGCGCCTATTGGCTCGGCCGGTTGATCCGGCGCGTGCGGACCCTCGCGCGGCGGTCCTTTGACGGCACGGCGAAGATCATGTTCGCCATGCAGGAAGCCATGCTCGGCATAAGGGTCGTCAAGAGCTTCGGCTTGGAAAGCCTCATGATCAAGCGCATGACAGGCGCGGTCGGGGAGGTCGAGGCGGCCGCGAGCCGCATGGCGGCTGGCATGGCGATCTCAAGTCCGCTCGCCGATATGTTCGGCGGCCTCGCCATCGCTTCCGTCATTCTTTATGGCGGCTGGCGCGTGACGACGGGGGGCGCCGATGCCGGATCTTTCTTTTCCTTCATCGCCGCGCTTTTGATGGCCTATGAACCGGCCAAACGGCTGGCGAAACTCCATCTCGAAATCCAGAACGGTCTCGTCGGCGCCAAGCTCGTCTACGACCTTCTCGACGAAGAGGCGCCAGAAGCGCGCCGATCGGGGCGCCCGCTCCTTGAGGTGGGCAAGGGCCGCATCGCCTTCGAGAAGGTCTCCTTCGCCTATCGTCCGGACGAACCCGTGCTGGATCAACTGGATTTCGTCGCCGCACCACAGGCGACGACCGCGCTTGTCGGCGTGTCGGGTTGCGGCAAGTCGACCATGATCCATCTGATCCAGCGGTTCTTCGATCCCGCCGCCGGCCGGATCATGATCGATGGGCAGGATATAGCCGACGTCGATCTCGCCTCGCTGCGGCTGAAGATCGCGACCGTCAGTCAGGACGTGTTTCTATTTCATGCGACCATCGCCGAGAATATCGCGCTCGGCCGCGCCGGCGCCACGCAAGACGAGATCGTCGCCGCGGCGAAACAGGCCAATGCGCATGAGTTCATCATGTCATTCGCGGAGGGTTATGAAACATCCGTCGGCGAGCTCGGGAGCCAATTGTCGGCAGGCCAGCGCCAGCGCATTTCGATCGCCCGCGCGATCTTGAAAGACGCGCCAATCCTCCTCCTTGACGAACCGACGGCATCGCTCGATGCCGAATCCGAGCGCGAGGTTCAAAAAGCGCTCGATCACTTGCGCCACGGCCGCACGACCGTGGTCGTCGCGCATCGGCTGCAAACGATCATCGATGCCGATTGCATCTGCGTGATTGCGTCCGGCCGCGTGGCCGAATCGGGCACCCATGCCGAACTGATCGAAAGGGGCGGACTTTACGCCGCCTTTTTCGAAAACGGCATCAAGACAGTCCCGGTCACGCCTTAAGAGATGCGCCCGAGCTGCTCGGCTTCGACGGTCTGCGCGAGCAGCCGTTTGCCGCGATGCGAGCCTTTGACAAGGCAGGCAAAGGCGAGTGTATCGACCGCGACGAGCGTCACCCACCAGATCTGTTCCGTCGCAAGGCCGAAGACCGCTATGGTCAATCCGGCCACGAGGCCCGCGATCAGTGCCGGCGCGACATTGGGCGGCGTGCGCCCGGCGGCGGAAAAAGCAAAGAGAATAAGAGCCGCGAAAGCCCAGGCGCCGACAATTCCAAGATCGTACCAGATTTCGAACATGAGGCTCGTCGGCGTGTCCGCCGGAAGATAGCCCATGCTCACGCCGCCCGCCGCCATGACGAGGCCATGCCCCGTGATGACGCGCAGCCATTCGTTCGCCATCAGATCCGCCCAGACGACCATCGGCGACGCAAAGCTCTCCGCAAAGCCCGTGGCATTGACGATAAATCGCGTGAGGAACGCCCAAGCGGGCGCGGCGGCGAAGAGAGCCGCGAAAAGCACCGCCGCGATGCGCGCCGTCCAGACGGGCTGCGACATGGCGCCCGCGAAAGTCAGAGCGCCGATGGCCATGGCCATCAGGGAAATCCGCGCCCAAGCGCCGATGACGGCGACAGCGACGAGGATGGCCAGCGCACCAGCCGTCATCCAGCGCTCGCGCAAACTCAAGACGCCGAGCGCCGGCCAGATCAAAAGCACGAGCGTGATGACCGAGCGCTGCAAAAGCGAGGTCTCGATATCCGAGCCGCCCTTGAAATTGGCGACGCCCACAAGGATCAGGATAAGGGTCGCGAGAACCGTGGCGAAAAGCCCGATCGGAATAAGATTGAGATTGGACACTTTGGTCCGGTCCGGCAGGCAGGAGGCGGCGAGTGCCACAAGCAGGCCAAGGCCGAAGGTCTTGAAGAAACGTTCGCCTGCCGGCAATGGAAACACCGTCCAGGTCAGGGACAGACAAGACCAGAAGGCGATGAACAGCGTGAGCGCTCCCAGCGGAGACCGCAGGGCCTGGAGCAGCCGTGCGATGCCATTGTCGCCGCGCAGCACGGCCGCGATCAGGATGAGCACCGCGCCGACCGGCATCAGAGAATAAAGCGCCTGAATCGAAAACAGCCCGGCGCAGGGCGTGACGATCACGAGAACCGCGAGACCCAGCCGATTGAGGAGCTTGGCCGCCTCAGCGGCCGGGTCATCGAAAGAACGGCTGACTGCGGACATGTCGGCTTGATCTCAATGCGAGGCGCAAACGCTTCGCAACCTTCCAGAACTCATATTAACCTTCATAAGTTCGTCCGGCTGTGTGGCTTCAGCCACAGTTTCGAACCGAATGGCGCCGCTGTCGCCGCGCCATTTCGTCACCACCCTAAAGGTCTAGCCAGGCGCGATAGAGCGTCCGCCGTCGATGATGAACGTCTGGCCCGTCACGAATCGGCCAGCATCCGACGCGAGGAAAACCGCGGCGCCTGCTATATCGTCCGGTACGCCAATGCGGCGCAGCGGCGTATGCTGAAGCGTTGCCTGATGGATCTCCGGATCGCTCCACAGCGCCCGCGCGAAATCCGTGTGGACAAGTCCCGGCGCGATACAATTGGCGCGAATGTTATAGGCGCCCCATTCGACGGCGATATTGCGGGCAAGCTGCTGCTCGGCGGCTTTCGAAAGCGCATAAATGCCCAAGTTGTCCTGGCCTCGAAATCCGGCGATCGAGGAGATGATGATGATCGATCCGCCGCCCTGTTCGGCCATATGCGAAAGCACGTCGGCGCAAAGCCGGAAATGGCTGCGCAGATTGACGGCCATCGTCTTGTCGAAATCGGCATCGGAAATCTCGGCGCTCGGCCCGAAATGCGGATTGATCGACGCATTGCAGACGAGGCTGTCGATGCGGCCCCATCGGCGCAAGACCGTCTCGACCAAAGCTTCAAGCGCGGCTTGATCGGCGATGTCGCAGGCCTGCGCCAAAGCCTCGCCGCCTTGCGCCTTGATCGTATCGACGACCTCTTCGCAGGCTGCGAGCTTCCGGCTCGATATGGCGACCTTCGCGCCATGTTCGGCCATGCGAAGCGCTATGGCCCGGCCAATGCCGCGGCTCGATCCGGTGATCAAGGCCACTTTGCCGGAGAGATCGAAAAGCGTCACGGCATGCCTGCGGATAAAAGCTGTCTATAGGACAAGGCGGACCTTCTGCGCCAATTCCTCGCGCGTGAACGGCTTGACGAGAAGCTCGACGCCTTCGTCCAGCCGGTCATTGTGCATGATTGCTTGGCGCGCATAGCCGCTTGCAAAAAGCGTCTTGAGATTGGGCCGTAAGATCAAAGCCTGCTTGACGAGTTCGCACCCGTTCAATCCCGGAAGACCAATATCCGTCAAAAGCAGGATGATGGTTTGATCCTGACGCAGGATATTGAGCGCTTCCTTCGCATCCCGCGCCTGGCGCACGGCATGGCCGAGATCGATCAAAGTCTCGACCATATAGGCACGCACGTCGTCTTCGTCTTCGACCACGAGAATCACGCTGCCCGCATCCGCATTGGTCTTTTCATCCAAGGATACAGGTCTTGGCACGGCGGGCTCATCCGCCGCCGCCCGCGGCAGATAGATTTTGACTGTCGTGCCATGGCCCGGTTCGCTTTCGAGCGCGGCTTGGCCACCGGTCTGCTTCAGAAAGCCATAGACTTGGCTCAAACCCAAGCCGGTGCCCTGCCCGATTGGTTTCGTCGTGAAGAAGGGCTCGAAGACCTTGCCCAGCATATCCTTTGCTATGCCCTTGCCCGTATCGCTGAAGGAGATCAGGACATAATTGCCGCTCTCTATGTCCAATTGCGCCGAGGTCTCGGCATCGACCGCGACATTATGGGCTTCGATCAGCAGCCGGCCTTTGCCTTCCATGGCGTCGCGCGCATTGATCGCGATATTGAGGATCGCATTGTCGAGTTGATTGACATCGACGAAAACCGGCCAGAGACCATCCACAACCATGGTCTTTATCTCGATGTTTTCGCCGAGCGTGCGGCACAGCAGCTCCAGCATGGAGTCCAAGAGCTGCACGATATCCGTGGGCTTGGGATCGAGCGGCTGGCGCCGCGAAAAGGCAAGCAGATGCTGAGTCAGCATAGCGCTGCGTTTGGCCGCTTCGAAAGCGCTCTTCGCCCAGCGCGGCAGACGCGGATCGGCACTCCCGATATGCTTTGTCAAAAGTTCGAGATTGCCCATGACGGCCGTCAGAAGATTATTGAAATCATGCGCGATGCCGCCGGTGAGCTGGCCGATGGCTTCGAGCTTCTGGGCTTGCCGCAATTGTTCTTCGACCTCGATGCGCGCCGCCTCCGCCGCGCCGCGCTGCCGCATCGCGACATGCAAGGCCTCATAGGCTGCGAATTGCCGCGCGAGCAGCCAGAGACTCAAAACGACCGCGGTGATGCAGAAAATAGCACTCGCGACGATGAGCGTTGCGACATGCCGCCAATCTTTCAATATTTCGTCGTAAGTCTGCCCGACCGTCACGACAACGGGGAATTGTTTCGCCGTCATGGTCGCGAAAAGCCGCGACAGGCCATCGCCCGACGAATGTTCGACGGCATAGGTCTGCGGCACGCCAAGGCGCGGCCGCCCTTCGATAGTATTGCTTCTAAAACTGCGGGCGCCGCCGACCACGGGAGGATAACGGGCGAGAAGCGTGCCGTCCTCGCGCCACAGACTGACGGCGGCACCCTCGCCGATTCCAAGCGCCTTATAGAGGTTTTCGAAATAGCCGACATCGATCGAACCGCGGATCAGGCCAAGGAAGGTTCCGTCGGGCGCGCTCACTCGCCGTACGAGAAACATGCTCCAGGTCTGTGCCCCGCGCGTCGGCGCAAGATCGCCGAGAAAGGGCGCGTCCGTCGGTGCCTCGCGCAAGGCCTCGAAATAATCTCGGTCGGAAACATTGCTCGTGGGGTTGAAACCGTCGCGCGACGAATTGACGAGATGCCCATCCGCGCCGATCAGCGCGACCGCCTGGATCTGCGGAATGCCGGTGATCTTCGCACGCAACAGCTCATGCGTCTCCGGTCCGCTTTGCGTGCGCGCATAATCTTCGGCCGACGCGACGCCGTCAGCCGCGATTTTTTCCTGCAAATTGCGCAAGACGAGATCGACGCTTTGCAAGGCGCGCTCGGTTTCCTCGACAAGAAGAACGTCGAGCGTAATCAATTCGCGCTTCGCGGCGCGGATTTCCTGGGCGCGCAACTGCCAAACCACCCACGCCGTCGCGGCGCATAGCCCGGCGACGACGATGACACCGGCCAGAAGCAGGATGCGGCGCGGCCGGACGGCCGAAGGGCCTCCATCGATCCGTTCTGGTTCCGAGCCAATGGGCACGCGGCTTGGATCCGCCTTTTATGGCCGTCGCCGGGGCATGACCTCAACACTAGGGCAAGTTGTCAAGCCCGTCACGCTCAACCGGCGCCGGGGTCGACTTTGCCGCCGGGTTTGGCCTTGCTGGAAAACAGGCCCGAACCCGGCGTCGCATCCTCGTTGATAAGATCCTCGCGGGCATGCGGCCCCTCGGCCGGCCATTCGGTGTCGCTGCGCTTTCGCGGTGCGGCAGCTGGTTTTTTCGCAGGCGCCACCCGGGGCGCCATCGGCCTCGCGGCTTTCGGCTTGTCCATGAGCTTTACCAAGCGGCCCTCCTCGCGTTTGTCTTCCAGACAACAAAGCGAGACAGACTTGGTTGCGTGACCACCCCAAAGCGCGGCAATCAGCGCGGCGCGATCGAGGAGGTGATATCCCATTCCTCGGGGCGGCCTTCGGGCACGAAGGCCCCGTCCTCGCGCATGCTGCCGCGCGCGGGCGGCTGAGGCGCCGGCGCATAGGCCGAAGACTGCGGCGGACGGGTCGAGGACGTATAGGCAGGCGCCGTATAGGCGGGCGGCAGGCTGGCGACGGGGCTTCCAGGCCCCGCATGCAAAGCCATGGCCGGCTGCGGCGCACGGCCCTGCGCAATATCGGTTTCATCGTCGATCGCGGGCGCCTCGGGCAGACCGTCGCTGGGCGGCGCGGGCAAGGTCGACTGCGGCGCCGGCTTGCAGATGCGGCGGGCGCCCGTCGACGTATTGCCATGCATCGCGAGATCGACATGGATATGATTATAGTGAAACACGTTCGAGCCTGGCGCGAGCACGGTCGTGAAATGCGTGCAGGCGCCCGCCTGCACGTCGCGCAAAAAGGCTTGCGTCTGATCGTCGCCACGCGTCCAGTCGCGCACGATCGAAATCTCGCGTCCGTCGGCAAGCCGGAAACCGCCGATGTCGATCGCATTGCCGAAGGCGTGTTCGGAGATTGCCGCACCATATTGATTGTTCATGCTGCGGCACGAATAAGCGCCCATCGAATTGATCTCGACGACGCGCTGGCCGAACCGCGCCTGCGCCAAGGGCTGCACCACGTCGGCGAGCCAGGCGTCGAGTTCGGCGATCATCGGGCAGCCGAGCAAAGCCGTCGAATTCAGCGTGACCTCGCCATTTTGCAGGGCCGTTACTTTGAACGGATGGGTCAGGCCGCAAATGCCAGGCCCGTCGATCTCGCGCGCCGGTTGCAGATAAGCCGAGACATGGACGAGGTTTTGCGACAGACATGCGTTTTCAGCCTGGCCGCGCCAGGCGGGGCGCTGGGCCGACTGATAATTGGAGCAGCCGGCAAGTCCGAGGACCAGAGCTGCTGCCGCATATGGCAAAACGCGACGCGCCATTGGCGCAATTTGTGCGGAATTCTTTAAGGCGCGCTAAACCATCTGGGTTAACGACAACCAAACGCGAAGACAGCCGGTATGGCCAAAATCGAGATTACCGAGAAACAGGCCATCGATGAGGGCGAACTTACCTTCTCGACCGTGCGCGCCAGCGGGCCCGGCGGCCAGAACGTCAATAAGGTCGAAACCGCTGTCGAACTGCGCTTCGATGTCTGGGGTTCACCTTCGCTTGATGACGAAACCAAGCGGCGGCTGTCGCGCCTCGCCGGTAGCCGGTTAACGAGCGACGGCGTGCTCGTGCTTTTTGCGCAGAGGTTCCGCACTCAGAACCGCAACAGGGAAGACGCGGTCGAACGGCTGGTCGCGCTGATCGCCAAAGCCTTGGAGCGCGAGAAGCCGCGCGTCAAAACCAGACCCACGCTCGCCTCGCGCAAGCGCCGCGTCGACAGCAAGGTGAAACACGGCGCGACGAAGCGGTTGCGGCAGAGCAAGGATGATTAGCGGCACGAATCGCGCTAAAGGCTTATTGACACGGTTAAAAGCTTATGTGAAAAATATTTACCACTTACGCGTTTGGCACTCATTCGCAGTGCTTGGTCTGGCGTTTCGCCGGACATTATTTGATTGTCGCCTTTTATCGGTGCGGAAGTCCGCGCTGTCTCATCGCCTCTTGCGAGGACGCTACGCTCGATAAGCCATCACGAACTTCCTCACCTTCAATAGGTAAGTGGCTCCTTTTGAACCTTTCGATCTAGTCAAGAGCATGAATCCGGAAACATTCCGGGTTCGCTCGCCTTCGACCGTAGTATTTCTTTGCGGCGGCGTCATTGACAAGGCGAGAAGCTCACCACCCGTATGTCTCCGAGATGCATTCTGGCGACTGATTAGTCTCACTGCTCCAAAATATAAAGTCGTCTTGGCCGAAGACGCTGAACCGCTCACGACGGATGCGGGATATGGGGACCTCTTCAGCTTCGAATCCGATATCGCGCAAATCGTGGGCTTGATACTCCTCTTTGCTGAAAGCCCGGGCAGCCTCGCCGAGCTTGGCGCCTTTGCTGCCTTAACATCGGTTGCACCTAGCCTCCTAGCCGTGCTCGACGATCATTACTATGAACAGATTTCGTTTATCCGAAATGGTCCTATCAAATACCTAGAGAACAAATATGGGGAAGAATGGATACTCGTTCTTGATCGGGATCATGTCGGCATCGCCACCGACGGCAAAATTAGTGGCTTAAATGACCCAGCGTTTATGGGAAGCATTGTTCCTGCGATAGAAAAACGCCTCTCCAGCCGAACCGTCTTGTCCAGGTTTGACAGGCAAAACGGCGGGCATGCCATACTGTTAATGACTGGACTTTGTCAGGAGTTCGGGGCGCTAACAATCAGCGAAATAAAGAAATACTTGGTCACGTTTGGTGTAGCCGATCAGCGGATACAAAATTTTATATACTGCGCCACCCTTCTCGGATGGATAAAGAAAGTCCGGAAGGGCAACCATATCTTCTACGTAGCTACCCCCAATGAATCGGGTCTCGATTTTCAGATAGTTGGTGGCACCCGCGATAAAATCCGATGGCGATCTGACATACGCGACTTTTGGAAGTTGCACGATGGCCCGCGTATGCGAGCGATAACTGAAGTCATCGCACCACCGGCAGTCGTTCCATGAGCGAATTGATCAAAATGCTCTCAGCTGACACGGGGTTGATCGAAAGCGATCTTCTGGCGATCATCCATACGGCACCGCAACGATATAGAGCGTTCCAAATTCCTAAGCGTTCGGGAGGAATGCGGGAGATCGCACAACCCGCTCGCGAGGTAAAAACACTTCAACGAGCGATCATGGACCGCGTGCTACGGCGCCTGCCAATTCACGATGCTGCGATGGCATACAGGGAAGGAATATCGATCAAGGACAATGCAGCACTTCACGCTGGCCATGGGCCTATCCTCAAGATGGATTTTAAGGATTTCTTCCCCTCGATACGAAGCACCGACTGGGAGCAGTATTGTCGACAACATGCTGTTTTAGCTCCTGAAGACGTGCCTTACTCTTCGCAGATACTATTTAGGCATTCGAAGGGCGAACGTATCCTAAAACTATCTATCGGGGCTCCATCCTCACCGATGCTTAGTAACGCGATTTTATTCGACTTCGATTGTCTTGTGGCAGACGAAGCTATCAAGCGTAGTATCCAATACACTCGATACGCAGACGATATGACGTTTTCCGGTCAGCGGATCGGAATGCTGAAAGACATGGTCAGAGTCGTCATTGATTCGGCGCACCAAATTCAACGTCCGCATCTGACCGTGAACGATGAAAAGACCACATTCATAACGGCCGCCAGACGCCGGACTGTGACTGGAGTTGTCTTAGCCAACGACGGCACAGTCAGTCTCGGCCGAGATAAAAAGAGATTGATTTCCGCTCAGGTCCATCACGCTGCACTTGGCAAACTCGATGCTACGACGATGATCGAACTGGCAGGATACCTTTCATTTGTAAATGTAGTAGAGCCTCAGTTCCTATCAAAGCTGCAAGCTTGGTATGGCAATGAAACGATAAGGAAGATAAAGAAAACTGCTGCCACTCTTGCTTATAGGCGCCATCCTGGGCCAACTGTTCGTTAAGAACGCTGGCGGCCGGGTTCGTTATTCACAGCCCGAAAACCGCCGCGTGCAGCAAACGCCCCGGCGCAAGCGTGAAGATGCCGGCGATCACAAGCCCCGCAAAGGTCAAGACCATCGTGATCGCATGCGCTCGGATATTGCCCTGCCGCCGCAGCCAGACCGCCGCCGGCAGGGACATCAAAGTGACGATCGAGAGAATATGGACCGGGCTGTAATGGGCAGGCCAGATCGACGTGATCGCGAAGGACGACAGCGCCACCGCGAGCATCACGCCGATCCACGCCCAACCAATTGAGCGATGCGCAAGCGTTCCCTTGCGCATCAAGAGTACCGCCGATCCGAGGCCCAAGGCCAAAACCGCCGCCGCCAATTGAAACTTTATGGCGGCGGACGAAGCCAGGATCGGCGCGAGGCTCATGCGATCCTCTTGTCGTGTCGCATGATCTTCATCCGAAAAGTCTGCAACTTTTCGGGATCATGCTTTAAACCGACGTCTCGCCGGACGGCGGTTGCTGCCAATTGCGGCGGGCATTCATGAAGCGGTCGAATTCCTCGCGATCCTTGGCGCGGCGCAGATTTTCCATGAAGTCCGCGAATTCGCGCTCGGCTGCGATGAGCTTCTGACGCTCCTCTTCGAGCCTTGCGAGCTCGGCCCCGCGCCATTCGTCGAAGGCGGCATTGCCGGATGAGCGCAGGCCGAAGCCCGAAAAGCGCGAGGCGCCGCAGCCCCATTCGGCTTTATGAGCCATGGCCCACTCCCGCTTGGCCTGCCATTTCTCCTGGATGAAAGTCGACAGATCGCCTTCGTAATCATGTTTGCGCTGCCAGACCTTCCAAAGCACGATCGCAAGCCCGACCGGCCAGAAGAAGACGAAGCCCAAAATCATCGCGACAAGCTCGATCGGCCGCCAGCGGAAGCTGCCGCAGCCGTGATGATGATGACGCGGCGGTTCTTGATCATAGGACGGCTGATACGGTCCGGAATAAGCACTCATGGCTCTCTCCTGTGTCGCCGCTGCGATCGCAATCCCGGCGGCCCAATGTGAATGTTATATACATTTACATTCCAAAAGTCGAGATGCCGGAATGACCGGGAAGACAAGTTGATCGATTTTCGAGGCTTGCCTGTTTGGCCTCTCGCGCGCCTAACTATGCGCCTGTTTTCGCAGCGCGTTCTCGACCAGTGCCTCGGCGGCCCGATCGAGGATGACGGCCGGATCGTCGCCGCGCGCAGGGTCCAAATGGCCGGCAAGCGACAGCATGGCGACGCCATGCGACAAAGACCAAAGCTCGAAGGCCAGTTGCCTCGCCTCGGCGGAATTCTGACCGATCTTGCCGAGAACGGCGTCGGTCGCGCGATGCAGCCCCTCGAGCGCCAGCGCCGCGACCCCGCCCCAGGCGGGCGACACAGGCGTCCGCGTATTGACGAACATAGCGGCATAAAGGCCAGGTTCGCTGCGCGCGAAAGCGAGATAGGCGGGGCCCATCCGCCGCAAGGCCTGACGCGCATCGGGGCGGCCTTCGTCCCAGGCACCTGCCAGGCGCTGGCCGAAAAGCTCGAACCCGCGGCGCGCCAATTCGCCCATGAGATCATTACGGTCGGCGAAATGCCGGTAGGGCGCCGCCGCCGTCACGCCGACGCGTTTGGCGGCTTCGGCCAGCGTAAACCCGGCCGGCCCGCGTTCGGCGACAAGCAGCCGCGCCGCCTCGATCAGCGCATCCTTGAGGCTGCCGTGATGGTAACTGGTTTTAGGGCCGAAGCCGAAAAGCGGGTTTTTAGGTCTCATGGCGCAATGATAAGCCGGCTCGCCCGGCTTTGCGACTTCTCGCTTTGTGTTCCTAAACACATTGCAACGAGGCGAACCTTTGCGCTTTTGCAAAAGCCATCCCATATTCTGCGCGTCCGGCCCTTTCCTTGGGCCTGTTCAAAAAGAGAGTTCCATGTCCCTTCGTCATATGTCGATGATCCTTGGCCTTGCCGCCGCGCTGGCGCTCGGCATGACCGGAGACACATTCGCGCGCGCCGGGGGCGGCGGTTCCTTTGGCAGCCGCGGGTCGAGCACGTTCAGCGCGCCGCCCTCCACAAGCCCGTCGCCGCGCGGCGCGGCGCCGATCGACCGCTCCATGTCTTCGCCCAATGCCAGCGTTTTCCGGCCGAATACGCTTGGAAACAGCGGCGGATTTTTCGGCGGCGGGTTCGGCCGCGGCCTTATCGGCGGTTTTCTGGGCGCCGGGCTTTTCGGGCTTCTGTTCGGCCATGGCCTCTTCGGCGGCATGGGCGGTGGCAGTTCGATCCTCGGTCTTTTGATCCAGATCGGGCTTTTGTTCCTGGTCGTGAAACTGGCCCTGAACTTTTTCCGCAGCCGGCAGCCCGGCTTCGCGGGATCGGGTTCGGGCTTTACGCCGGGGGGAAACACCGGTGGTGCGCCGTTCTCGGGCTTCGGTGGCGGCGGATCCGCCCCGCGCGAGAAAATCCAGATCCAGCCGGCCGATTTCAACACGTTCGAGCAGCGCTTGAGCGAAGTCGAGACCGCCTTCGGCCAGGAGAATTTCGAGGCCGTGCGCCATATCGTGACGCCGGAAATGGCTTCCTATTTCTCGGAAGAACTGTCGGAGAATGCGAGCAAAGGCCTCGTCAACAAGGTCGGCGCGCCGAAGCTTCTGCAAGGCGATCTGGCCGAGGCTTGGCGCGAGGGCGGCAGTGATTATGCAACCGTTGCCATGCGTTTTGCCATGACCGACTGGACAATCGAGCGCGCAACCGGCCGCGTGGTCGCGGGCGATCCGGCCAATCCGCAGGAGATCACGGAAGTCTGGACTTTCGTGCGCCCGGCCGGCGGTTCGCCGGTCGATTGGAAACTCTCGGCGCTCCAGCAGGCTTGATCTCCGGACAGGTTACAAAGAACGCACGCCCGAAAGGCGTGCGTTCTTCTTTTTGGCCTGCCTGATTTTCGCCTTCTAGTTTAAGAAAGGTAAACCATCAGGAGGCGCAAGCCTTGGACGAGCGGACGCGCGATTTGGAAACGCCACTTGGGCCCACGCCACTTGGGCCCGCACCGCGAGAGCCCGCGAAAGACGGCCCGACGCCGCCGCTCAAAGCCGCGATCCGGCGCGCCCGCGTCGAAGAGGCCGAACATTCGGAAGTGCTCGCCGAATTGCGCGGCGCCGAATTGGCCCGGCTCGAAATGCTGCAAGAAGCGCTCGAACCCGTGCTCGCCGAAGTGCCAGAAAACCTCGATCTCTTCGATATCGGCGTGACGCAAGGCGCGCATCCGCGCCTCTTCATCGACATGATCGGCTTTGTCGAAATGGGCCGCGACCGGCGGCTCTATCGCTTTTTGCAGGATACACGGCACGGCCGCGTGAAACTCGCCGAAAGCGAGAAGATCGAGACGATGGTGAAGGCCGTCACGGATTATATCGCGCGGCGCCTCGTCGAACGCGAGAAGGCGCTCGCCGCCGATCAGACGGCCGGGGAGGCGCCAAAGGCTGCCGCGCCCGCCGTCGCAAGCGCTCCGGTGCCTGCCCCCGCCGCGGCTCCGAAGATGCGGAAGTCGCGCCAGGATTTCCGGCAGATTCTCGGTTTCATGATCGATCTTTTGGGATCGATGGCGCTTTTCACGCTGGTCGCGGCGGGCGCCTATTATCTTTTGACCCTTTTCGCGGCCTGGCAGGCAGCACATCATCAGTAGAGCGCGAATCCCTCCCCTTCAGGGGAAGGTGATCGCGAAGCGATCAGGTGGGGAACCCCATCCGTCATACTACGCATGACACCTTCCCCAAAAGGGGAAGGATCAGCCCCCACCTTCAGCGTTAGAAAACGATCTCGCCCAGGTCGCCGATGTCTTTCGTTCCCGGCAAGAGCCCACGCGACCGCCCCTTGATCTTGAAGGCGCCCGCGTGGCCCTCGATCTGGAACAGATTATAGCCGGCGCGATGATCGGGCGTGCCGCCGACCGCCGAGCCCGACGCGACGCCGATCACAGGAACAGGCCCGTTCGGCCCTGCGATGCGGGCGATCTGCAGCTTGTGATTATGGCCGTGGATCACGAGTTCCGCACCCGTCCGTTCGATCATCCGCTCGAAGTCATAGGCGTCAGACAGCGCGCGGCCGAGTGGCGCGCCGCCGCGATGCGGCGGATGGTGGATCATGACGACGCGCGCCAAGCCGCGCTTACCCGCGCTCTGCAGCAGCCTCTCGCAGGCTTTGATCTGTCCGTAGCCAAGCCGCCCCGAGGCGATGAAAGGCGCGGTCGCTATCCCCGACGTCACGCCGATCAGCGCGACCTCGCCTTTGACGCGCATATAAGGATAGGCGTGGCTCGTATCACGCTCGCCCTCCGTCCAGGGCGCGAAGGTCTCGTCTATGGCGGCGATAGCACTTGGCACATAGGCGTCGTGATTGCCCGGCACAAAGCTCACCATCTCGCCGGAGCCAAGGGTTTCGAGCCAGGCGCGGCCCAGCGAAAACTCCTCGGGCAAAGCGATATTCATGATGTCGCCCGTCATCGCGATATGATCGGGCGCCTGCGCCTTGAGATCGGCGACGAGGCGCGACAGCACCTCCACATCGTGGATATGCGCCCTGGCCCGCACCCAGTTCAGATAGCCAGTCAGCCGCTTGCCGATAAGATCGACAGGGCGCGGCTGCGGCAAGGGGCCGAGATGCACATCGGAGATATGAGCGAGAAGGAAGGTCACGCGGCCTTTGTCGTGAGCCTTGGCCGCGCGGTCAAGACGCTCCGATCAAAATGCCCGTCGCGAGCACGATGAGGCCGCCGAGCACGATCTGGAAGACGGCCTTCAGGAAGGGCGTGTCCATATAGCGGGCACGGACCCAGGCAATCACCCAAAGCTCGATGAAGACCACCGTCCCCGCTATGCCCGTCGCGATCCAGAAAGCGTTCGGCCACCTGTCCGGCACGAGATAGGGCAAAGTATGGCCGAGGCCGCCGAGCGTCGTCATCAGGCCGGTGACGGCGCCGCGCAGGATCGGCGAGCCGCGCCCGGTGATGGAGCCGTCGTCGGAGAGCGCCTCGGCAAAGGCCATGCTGATGCCGGCACCGAGCGAGGCTGCGAGACCGACGACGAAGGTCTGCCAATTGCTGTGCGTGGCAAAGGCCGCCGCGAATAGCGGACCGAGCGTCGAGACCGATCCATCCATCAGGCCCGCGAGGCCCGGCTGCACATATTGCAGCACGAACATGCGGGTGCGCGCCTTGTCTTCCTTTTCGCGGACATCCGGCGGAAGCGTCTGCGTCTCGAGTTCGATCGCGAGCTGTTCGTGGCCGCGCTCGGCGGTGGCAAGATCGCGCAGGAGCTGGCGAACCTTGTCATCCGTCGCGCGCTGCGCGCATTTCGTATAGAAGGCCGCCGTTTCCGCTTCGCGGATTTCGGCCTCCATGCGCACCTTGCTCAAGGGCAGGTTGCGGGTCAGCCAGATGGGAGGGCGCTTGACGAAGCCCCTGATGTCGGACGCCCGGATCGGCAGCAATTGCTTGCCGAATTTTTCTTCGTAAAGCTTCAGGAGCGCGTCATGGTGGAAGACCTCGACTTGCGCCATATCGGTAAAGAGTTTGGCCGTCGCCGGATAACGATCCTTCAGATCCTCGGCGAAGGCCATATAGACGCGGTTGTCGTCTTCCTCGGATGATATGGCGACCGAGAGGATTTCCCGCTCGGTGAGCTGTTCGAGACTTTTCACCCTCATACTCCGGACATTTGGGCAGGCTTTAGTTTTGAATGCTTCTAAACAGGCTATGAGCCTGACGCAACTGCGAAGGCTTGCCGCATCGCCCAAGGCCTGGCTGGAAGGCTTGGGCCGGTTGCGCCAGCGCCTCGCGCGGCCGGTGGGTCTCGGCGTGCGCGGCATTGTCATCGGCCCGGACCGCCGGGTTTTGCTGGTGCGGCACACCTATGTTCAAGGCTGGTATCTGCCCGGCGGCGGTGTCGAGCCCGGCGAAACGCTCACCGACTGCCTTGCCCGCGAGTTGGCCGAGGAAGCGCATATAGCGATCGACTCGCCGCCGCTGCTGCACGGGATTTTCCTGCAGCGGCGCGGTAGGCGCAGCCATCATGTCGCCTGCTACGTGGTGCGCGGCTTCCATCAGACCGCGCCACGGGAGCCCGATTGGGAGATCGCGGAGATCGGCTTTTTCAGCCCCGATGCTTTGCCGGACGGGACGAGCCCGGCGACGCGGGCAAGGCTTGCCGAGGTTTGGGAGAACCTGCCGCCCGCGGATATATGGTAGCATTAATCGTGGTGTGCGAACCTTCTCCCCTTGCGGGAGAAGGTGGCCCGACTTTATCGGGCCGGATGAGGGGTTGCTTCCCTCACTATAATAAATTGTAACCCCTCACGCGGCAGGCTTCGCCTGCCACACTCTCCCACGCAAGTCGGGCTCGCTCGACTTGCGCATTCAAAATGAGAAACTCAGGCAAGCCCGAGTTTGGTAGGAGAGGGTTCGCGCCTAATCCTGTAATGCTCCAGAATCTATGACCGATCTTTCCCTTGTCCTCGTGCCGCAAACGCCAGCCGATCTTGCCGCCATCGAGAAACTCGATGAGCGCGCCTTCGGTCCCGGCCGCTTCGCGCGCTCGGCCTATCGGCTGCGCGAACGCGTCGAACCCGACTATGCGCTGTCGTTCGTCGCCCGCGTGGGCACGCTGCTCGTCGGCGCCAATCGCATGACACGCATCCGCTGCGGCGGAACGCCGGCGCTGCTGCTTGGGCCGCTGACGGTCGAACCGGCCTTCCGTTCCGGCGGCATCGGCGAGGCATTGGTGATGAAATCGCTCGAAGCCGCCAAGGCCAATGGCCATGGCCTTATCCTGCTTGTCGGCGACATGCCCTATTACGGGCGCATGGGCTTCAAACCCGTGCCGCCCGGACGACTGATCTTTCCCGGCCCCGTCGACCCGGCACGGCTGCTCTATTGCGAATTGATCGAAGGCGCCTTCGACGGCGTGAAAGGCAAAGTGCTGCGGGGGATAATCACCGAAAGCCCTCGCCCTTCGAGCGAAGGCCCGTGAACTCTACCAGTGTCCTTTCCAGCGGTTCCAAGCGTAGAGCAAATCGGCGAACCGATCATATCCGAAGCGTGCAATTTGGCGGATGACCGGCAGGCTCAGCAAATGTCCAAGCCAAGCATCGCCAGGGGTTCGAAGCCAAATGGCGATGGCGCAGTCGGCACCGACATAGAGCCGTCCATCCGCATCGACAGCATGCAACCGGCGACGCACGTCTTCCACCCCCGCGCCGAACGGGGAGAGCGCATTGGGTTCAAGATTGATGTCGCGGAACGCGATCGCACCGGCTTGAGCCGCTCGGACGAGCCGGCTCTGCTGCCAGTCGATCCCGGCATTACAGACGGGGCATTTGGTATTGTACCAAACGGTGAGTTTCGGCCCCATTCTCGATCCCAAAGTAATTCATGGGTGTTGAAGCGAGATCGGCAGAGACATTAAGACCGGCGCGGCTTTTCTACTACGAATTTGTCGAGGGCGTATTTGAGGGAAGGCTCGTCGGCACCCTTCGATAAGCGATAAGCATAAGAATGCCCGCGGCTATCAAAAGAGACAGAAACCGCTCCCAATCCGCGATGTATTCCCAATAATTCCAGTAGCCATTCGTCACAGCGAAAATGCCGCCGAAGATCAATCCCGTTCCAACCGCTGAGACCGCCGTCAACCCTCCTATGAGGATTGCGATGAAGCCCAGCGGAGCGGACACGAAAAACAATCTGGATGCAAACTGCGATTTCGCGTCATTGAGAGCCCTTTGCGCGGCTTTCTGCTTTTCGGTATTGGCTTGACGCTCTTCCGCCGTCGCATTTGCGTTGAACGGCACGACGAGAGCGTAGTCTTGCGCTTTCGGAGGCGGAGAAAACATGCTCACGCCGTAAAAAATCAAAAGTGGAAAAATGATCGCCAGCCCAAAACCGATGGCAATTTGTCTCCCGATCATGCGGCACCCCAATATAAATTTTGATATTGCAAAATGGGAGGATTAACAGCAGTTTTTCCATCCGGTTGCAAGGCGGCATTCAACTCAAGCCCCGGAACCGATTACCCGCGGCGCGACACCGGTGCCCTTCTTCGAGGTAGCTTATGTTCAAGAATCTTTTCGGCAGACGCGATAAAGCCGAGAAAGCAGCGCCAGGCAATCTTCAAATCGGCGAGGCGCCTTGGGGCACGAACGAAGGTGCGACCGTTACTTCAGCTTTCGCGCTCATCTCGCTCAGAGATTATATAATGTCGGATTTGAAGGGGCCGCGCGGAGTCCATTCCGAGACGGCCTTGACGATGATCGGCGCCTTGGCTGGATTCTCAGCTCAGCACGCAATCTGGGAAACCGTCGTCAAAACCGGCAAACTTCCCGTAAGCGGCATCGGCCCTGCCTTCGATGACGGAGCCTTTGTCCTGGTGGAGACGAAAACCTCCGAGACCTTTTATTTCGGAAATTTGCTCAATTCATATTTAGTCCCGACCGACAGTAAGCTCGCCACCTTCGGACCCGGTCCCTTTACACTCTGGAGCATTCTCGCGGGCGTTGTCATAAAATGTGGTGGCAAACCGGTCAGTGCGGAGGAATATGGGGAGATATTTAGAAATGTGGGTGCCACTGTTGGGACCGCGCGATTTGGCGAGCCACGTCTTCCCAAAAACCATCAGTCGTCGATGACACCACGAAACGCGCTCAATCGCGCTTGGCCGCACGCACGGAAGATCCTGAAACGCGATGACATTCCAGGCTTCGAAGGCCGAAGTCTTGAGATCGGCTATTGGCCGACCGTGATCGCTATGACGGCGAGCGCGCTGATCGAAGACGCCAAAAGCGTCCTCGATCCAAAACTTGCGATGCGAATTGTTTTGGAAGCGGCCATTCCGATGTCGAAGGTCGATCCGAAAACCGTTCCTTAAATGCCGGCCCTCGATTGCCTGCGAGGCGAGCACGTAGTCGAGGTCTTAGAGCCGCTCCATTGCAAATGATTACGCGCGTTCAATCGGAATCTGTCGAGCGCGACACACTTTCCCACGCCGCCATCTCGGCTTTCATGAACTCAATTTTTTCCTCGACGAGTTTGATGGCATCATCGCCCAGGTAAAGCCGAACCGACGGATTTTCCGACGCAACGAGCTTCAGCAACACCTGAGCGGCCTTGGCCGGGTCACCTGGCTGTTTGCCGCTCTTCGCTTGCCGCGCAGCGCGGATCGGGTCCATGACCGCATCGTAATCCGGGATGCTGCGCGGTGCGCGAACCATGGAACGGCCGGCCCACTCGGTCCGAAATTGTCCCGGAGCCAACGCGGTTACGCGCACACCGAGATGTTTCACTTCCTTTGACAGCGCCTCGGAAATGCCCTCAAGGGCAAACTTGCTTCCGCAGTAATAAGCGATGCCGGGCATGGTGATGAAGCCGCCCATCGAGGTGACGTTGATGATATGTCCCGAGCGGCGCTCACGCATGCCGGGAAGCACCGCTTTCATCATCGCAACCGCGCCGAAAACATTGGCGTTGAATTGTTTTTGCATCTCCTCGATGGAGGATTCTTCCATTATGCCTTCGTGTCCATAGCCCGCATTGTTAACGAGCACGTCGATCGGCCCCATAGCCTGCGCCGCCTCATCGACCGCCGCGGGGATGCTTCGAAAGGCGGTCACATCGAGCAGTAAAGGATGCGCACGATCAGGCGCCAGCGTCGCGAAGGCTGCCGCGGCCTCCGGTTTGCGCAACGTACCGATCACCCTGTGACCGGCTGCCAGAGCCGCCTCGGCAAAGGCCTTGCCCAGGCCAGAGCTGACGCCAGTAATTAGGAAAGTCTTCAGATTGCTCATCTTTTTGCCTTCACACATCCCCAGCGGATACCAGATGCCTCTGGTTTAAACCGCATGGCTTGTTATATCATGATATTATATTTATATCATGATATAGTTTATGCAAGGCGAGCGGACAAAAGGGGATGAGGAAATCATGGCAAAACCTGCCCAGCCGTCGCTGAGAGACAGAAACAGCCACAACGCGCGCAATGCCGTACTGGACGCCGCAGAGCGGCTGCTTCACGACGGCAAGACGGCCGATTTCTCGATGCGCGCCCTCGCAGCGGAAGCGGGTGTCGGCTTTGCGACCCCTTTCAATCATTTCGGCAATAAAAACGCGATCATGCAGACCTTGTCGGCGCGTCTGATCGAGCGGATGGCAGCGCGTTTTCGCGACGAGTCACCCGTGGGAGATGCGCTCGACCGCGTGTTGGCGATGGGCCGGATCGCCGTCAGGCTCCTGCTCGAACAACCGGACGTCTATAAAGCGGTGGTAGGCTCGCTCGGGGTCGTCAGCTCCGTGGCAAGTTCGGTAAAGCCGAAATCCGAAGGCCTCTGGTCGCTGGCGCTGGGCGATTTCACCGGGATCGCCGCCGAGCTGAACGCAATCGCTAAAACCGTACTCCCCGAACAGCTCGCCTTTGCGTTTCGCGGCAGCCTCTCATTTTGGATTGCGGGAGAAGTGGAGGATAGGGAGCTCGAATCCACAGTTGCGACGGGCGCCTCCACAATTCTTTTGGGCTTCGCCGCGCCGGATCGCCGGCCTTATCTCCTCACCCGGCTCGGTTCTGGAGGCGCCTCTTGATATGCGCATTCACCCCGCCCGCCTCTCACGCGGCATTCCGTGGCCCCGCATTGCGCCGCCCCTCGACCGCCCATGTTCCCAACAGGCTTGCGAGCAAGAAGAGTAGCCCCAAGAATCCGATCGCCAGCGGCGCGACGCCGACGCCCTTCACCTCGCTCGTGCCCGTCCTTTTGATCGCGGCATAGTCAGGGCCGCCATAGACAGGGCTTTCGCGCATGGCGACGAGTCTCGGAAGGGCAATATCGCCGGCGTCGCTCGCGAGCCGCCGCACCGTGCCGCCCGTGGCTTCAGCCAGCGGTTTCAACTTGTCGGGCGTCGAGACGACCTCCTGGAACTCGCGCGGATTTTCCGGTCCCACATTGGCGAGCACCGACAATTGCCCGTCGGTCAGGCGATAAAGCCCGATCTCGTCGGTCTTCAGGCGCGCGCGGGAAAGGCCGGGCTCGGCGGGGGTCAAAGTCACAGTCTCCTGCTTGCCGGAGGGTGCCGTGACTTTCACCGGTGGGATTTGATCTTTCAGGCTCTGGCGCTCGATGACGAGATCATGGCCTTCGACAGTGGCGCGCAGCGCTTCTTCTTCAAGATCGGGCTCTTTCATCAGCCAATGCGCAAGGCGACGCGACAGATCGAGATGCGGACCGCCGCCCTCGAAGCCACGCGCCCAGAGCCACATCTGATCGGTGAGGAGAAGCGCGACGCGGCCCTTGCCCTCGCGCGACAGCACGAGCAGCGGTTTCGAATCCGCGCCGGAGAGGACGCCAGTGCCACGCGTAACATCCGCATTGACCTGCCGGAACCATTGGCTCCAGGCGGGCGGGTTTTGATCGGCGC
>JAATEW010000213.1 GCA_015655535.1 Hyphomicrobiales bacterium
GAGCTTCGCTCGCTCCTCAGAATGAGGAATGTGTAGAAGGTTAGTTAGATGAAGCTTCTCCGCCTCGCGCCAGAGAATACCAAATTCGGCTTCATGCGTTTCCGGCGCATCAGCTATCCGTTCTCGGCCGTGATGTCGATCGTCTCCGTCGTTTTGTTCCTGACCGTCGGCATGAATTTCGGCATCGACTTTTCCGGCGGCACGCTGATCGAGCTCAAGGCCAAATCCGGTGTGGCGGATATCGCCCAATTGCGCGCGACCACGGAAAAAATGAATGTCGGCGATGTCGAGGTTCAAGGCTTCGGCTCTCCGGCGGAAGTCACTTTGCGCTTCGGCATTCAGTCCGGCGGCGACGCGGCGCAGCAGGCCGCGGTCAGCCGCGTGAAGGATGCGATCGGCGACGACTATGAAGTGCGCCGTACGGAAGTGGTCGGGCCGCGCGTCTCGGGCGAACTCGTGCAATCGGGCACGCTCGGCGTCGTCGTCTCGATCATCGCCGTGCTCTGCTATTTGTGGTTCAGATTCGAATGGCAATTCGCGGTCGGCGCGATCATCGCCACCATGCACGATCTTCTGCTGACAGTGGGCTTCTTCTCGATTACGCAACTTGAGTTCAACACGACGTCGATCGCGGCGATCTTGACCATCGTCGGCTATTCGCTGAACGAAACCGTGGTCGTGCTCGACCGCATCCGCGAGATGATGAAGAAATACCGCAAAATGCCGACCGATGAATTGATCGATCTCTCGGTCAATGCCGTCCTGCCGCGCACGATCATGACGGCGACCACGGTCTTTCTCGCGCTGCTCTCGCTCGTGACATTCGGCGGCGCGGTGATCCGCTCCTTCTCGCTCGCGATGATCTGGGGCATTTTCGTTGCGACCTATTCGTCGATCTTCATCTGTTCGCCGATGCTGATCTATCTCGGCCTGCGCAACGAAGGGCCGGAACCCGCGCCGACGGCGCCTGCCAAAGCCGCTGCGAAAGCCCCAGCGTGAAGAGAGCCTGGTGAGCGAACCGAAATATGCGGGCTTTCTTCCCGGCAAACATGCCATCGAAGCCTATGGGCAAGGCGGCTTCCGCTTCGGCGGCATGTCGCACAAAGGCTCGATTCTAGCGCTGCCCTCCGGCATAAGCGCCTGGGCCGCGCAGACACCAGGCGAGATCGACGTCGCCACCCTTGCACCCATCTTTCAGGAGCCCAAAGGTACGATCGAACATCTTCTGATCGGCACGGGCGAGGCGCTCGTGCCGCTTCCGGCGGCGTTGAGGCAGGCGCTACGCGACGCCGGAATTGTCGCCGAGCCTATGACGACGAGCGCCGCTGCCAACACCTATTCGATCCTTTTGCGCGAGGATCGTCTGGTGGCCGCGGCGCTTTTGGCGGTGCCATAGCATGATCCCGAAAAGGTGCAGACTTTTCGGATCAGATCATGCGTTGGCGAAAAGCGCGATGGTTATGCATCGCGCAAGACAGACATCTCATTATCAGATATGACGCGCCCGTCGATTTGAAGCGAATTGGATCCCATGCCAGCACGCTCAGAAGATTACGCCTATTGCGAAACCATGCTGCGCCGCGACGATTCCGATCGTTGGCTCGCGACTTTCTTCGTTCCCGAGGCGTTTCGCAGACATGTCTATGCGCTTTACGCCTTCAACCTCGAAATCGCGCGGGTGCGTGAGATCGTCTCCGAGCCCCTGCTTGGCGAGATCCGCTATCAATGGTGGCGCGATGTACTCGAAAAGCCGGAAACCAGCGATGTCGTCTCCAATCCCGTGGCCGCGGCCTTGCTCGACACGATCGAGCATTTCACCTTGCCGAAGGACTCGTTTCTGAGGCTGATCGATGCGCGTGTCTTCGATCTTTATGACGAGCCGATGGAAGATATAGCGGCTTTCGAAGCCTATGCGGCGGCGACCACATCCAATCTCTTCCGGCTTGTCAGGCTGGTCGTCGATCCTGAAGATATCGGCGGCGGGCTTGGCGTCGCCGAACATGGCGGCATTGCCTATGCGGTCACGGGACTTCTGCGGGCCTTGCCCTGGCATAGCGCGCGCGGCCAGCTCTATGTGCCGCGCGAACTTCTGAAACGGTTTGGCGCCGACCGCACGGATTTCGCGCTGGGGCGGACGACGCCCGAAATTTGCGCGGTGCTCGCCGAGATGCGCAATTTCTCGCGCAATCATCTGGAGGTCTTCGCGACACGTATTGCCGGTCTTCCCGAGGGCAGCCAGGCCCCGTTTCTGCCGGTCGCGCTTTGCGAACTTTATTTGAAGGAGATGGACAAGCGCCGCTACGACCCATTCAAGACGCCGATCGTCCTGCCGCAATGGCGGCGGCAATGGGCGCTGTGGCGCGCCTCGCTCAATTGGCGAAGCTAGAGCAAGCTTAATATCTGAAAAGTTGATCCTATTTCCTGGACATGCTCTAAGCGGACTGTCGTGCTATGTGGACCAAATCGTGCATTTTCGCTAGGTCCCGACGCGAAACGCTCGAATGAGCCCGGATATCATGAACGATCAGCCAAAAATGGCCGCTTCCGAGAAGACGGATGGGCCGGACTATTCGAAGACGCTCTTTCTGCCGCAAACGGATTTCCCGATGCGCGCCGGGCTGCCCAAGAAGGAGCCTGAGCTTCTGGCGCGTTGGGCCGAGATCGGTCTTTATCAGCGCCAGCGCGACAGCGCCGCCGGACGCGCGAAATTCGTGCTGCATGACGGGCCGCCTTACGCCAACGGCAATATCCATATCGGCCATGCGCTGAACAAGATCCTGAAGGATCTCGTCACCCGGTCGCAGCAGATGGCCGGCAAGGACTCGAACTACGTGCCGGGCTGGGACTGCCACGGCCTGCCGATCGAATGGAAGATCGAGGAACAATATCGGGCGAAGGGCCGTAACAAGGACGACGTTTCCGTCGTCGAGTTCCGCGCCGAATGCCGCGCCTTCGCCGCGCAATGGCTCGACGTGCAGCGCGACGAGTTCAAACGCCTCGGCGTGACGGGCGACTGGGCGAACCCCTACCAGACGATGAGCTTCGCGGCCGAGGCGCAGATCGCCGCCGAGATCCACAAGTTCGCGGTGAACGGGCTGCTTTACCGGGGCTCCAAGCCTGTCATGTGGAGCGTGGTGGAAAAGACCGCGCTCGCTGAAGCCGAGGTCGAATACGAGGACCATGTCAGCGACACGATCTTCGTGGCGTTTCCGATCACGTCCGTCACCCGTGACGGGCCTGAACTCACGGATTTGCTTAACGCCCGCATTGTCATCTGGACGACGACGCCGTGGACGATCCCCGCCAACCGCGCGATCAGCTATTCGCACAAGATCGCCTACGGGCTTTATCGCGTTACGGGCGCGCCTGACGGCAACTGGGCCAGGGTTGGTGCGCTCTACCTTCTGGCCGATGCGCTGGCCGAAGGTGTCTTCCGAGCCGCGAAGGTCGAAACGTTCGACCGGGTGCGGGCCGTCGCGGCGGATGAACTCGCCGGCCTCGTCTGCGCTCATCCGCTCGCCGCGACCATGCCGGCGGGCTACGGCTTCGCTGTGCCGCTGCTCGACGGC
>JAATEW010000395.1 GCA_015655535.1 Hyphomicrobiales bacterium
AAGGCGAATGCTCGGCAACCTTGACGGGCCGCCCGGTTTTGAGATCGACCTTCTCAGCCCAGTTGACGGTCACGAACTTATTCGCGCGCAAGAGATCGCCATCCGTCCGGTCGAGAACATAGGCAAAGCCGTTGCGGTCGAAATGCACGAGAACCTTCTTCGGCGCGCCGTCGATGGTCACGTCGGTGAGAATATTCTCGTTGACGCCGTCATAGTCCCATTGGTCGAATGGCGTCATCTGATAGGCCCAGACCACCTCGCCCGTGTCGATCTTGCGGGCGAAGATGGTCATCGACCACTTATTGTCCCATTTGCCATTGTTGCATTCTTCGTGAGTCGAAGCGCCGCAACGTGTCGTCGGACTCCAGTTTCCCGGATTGCCGGTCGACGCATAAACGAGCTTGAGTTCCGGATCGTAGCTGTACCAGGCCCAAGGCGAGCCGCCGCCGCGCTTCCATTCGTCACCCGGATAGCTCGAGAGGCTGATGTCGTGGCCGGCGGTGCCATGTTCCGGATGGGCCTTGTTGGTGTCCGGCGTCAGACCGACTTCCTTGTCCGTGCCATTGCTCTCGAAGCTCCAGGCCTTCTTGCCCGTCTTGAGGTCATAGGCGACGAGGCGTCCGCGCGCCGCGAATTCGTCACCGCCGAAGCCGGCGATCACTTTATCATCGGCGATGAGCGGTGCGCTCGTCACGGTCTCGCCATGCTCCGGATAGGCGTGCTTAACGACCCAATCCTCTTTGCCAGTCTTCGCGTCGAGCGCGATGACGAAACCGTCAAGCGTCGCGAATACGATCTTGCCGTCAGCATAGTTCAGACCGCGATTGACCGTATCGCAGCAGGCGCGCGGCACGGCTGACAAGTCGCGATCCGTCTTCTTCTGATAGTTCCAAACCTGGACAGGGTTGTCGGGATCGGACAGATCGAGCGCCTGCACGATATTCGGCCATGCGCTGACGAAGAACATCATGGGCTTGCCGTCGATTTCGACGACGATCGGCTGTCCTTCATGTCCGCGCAGCGCGCCCGTCGACTGCGACCACACCATTTGCAGCTTATCGACATTGTCCGTGCTGATCTGCGCAAGATCGCTGTGGCGATCGAGGCCGAGGTTCTGACCCATTCCAGGCCAGAGATTCGGATTTTTGCTCGCAGCCGTAATTTCGGCATCCGAGCCCGCCTGTGCGCCGGTCGTCACGCCGCAGACCCCGGCCATGCCGATGAGAATCGCGGCCGAGGCCGATAAGCCAAGTCTGCTTGCGAATTTCATTCGCGTCTTCCTTGTGAGTTTCATTCCCGTCTCCCATCCCGTTCGTTATCTGGTTGTTGAAGAAAGGGGCCAGGCGCCGGGAGGTATTGTCCTGGCCCCATGCTCTACGCAGACCGAGGTCTTGACGAGACACGCTCGCAGCATACCGGCGGCGGATTGGATGGCGATGGCCGGCCTTCCCGATCTATTTGGGAAAGCTTCCCGAGCGACGGATATTTTAGATATCCCGTTTCCGGCTGCTGTCTTTTTCCATTGAATTTTCCGGCTTCAGCCGAGCAAATTTCCCGCACGGGGCAGATTATGATTTTTGAAAATGGATCGGCGTCCGATCCACAAGCCATCATGCTTGGAGCGCACGCTCAGTGTGCGGGGATCGTAGAAAAAGTGAAGGGAGGCCGAACCGATCGATCGTCAAAATGATCGATCGTTGTTGGGTAAAGGTGATCCCGGTGCCTTATTGCTCGCGCATATCATAGACGAGGCGGATGAGATCGACGGTGCGCTCGACGCCGAGCTTTCCCTTGATGATGCTGCATGTATTGGCAACCGTCTTATAGCTCACGCCGATTGCTTCAGCGATCTCGGCGAGCGATTTTCCATCGCCGAGCAGGCGCACGATATCGATTTCGCGCGTCGACAGTTTCTGCAACGGGTCATCGCCCTTATATTGCGAGATCACGATTTGCGCCGCGATTTCACGCTCCACATAACGGCCGCCTGCCCCAATCTCGCGGACCGCCGCCATCAGTTCGTCAGCCGACGCCGTTTTGCTGATATAGCCGCGCGCGCCGGCCTTCAACGTGCGCGCGACATAGATCGGTTCCGAATGCATGCTGAGAACAAGGATGCGCGCGGCACGGTTTTCAAGAATCAGGCGCCGCAGCAATTGCAGCCCGCTTGAATTGGGCAGATTGAGATCGAGCAAGACAAGATCCGGATGTTCGGTCTTGTAAATCGCAACGGCCTCATGCGCCGTGCCTGCTTCATGGACGGATGTATCGGGCAGCGAGGCCAAGAGGCGCCGGACACCTTCGCGAACGACGACGTGGTCATCGACGATCAAAATCTTCACGAGACATACTCCTGGCCAATGTCGTCATTCGATGCCTCAAGCGGGAGTTGGGCGGAAATCGTAACGCCTTTTTCGCTCGCGCGATTCCCGACCGTCAGCGTACCGCCGACCGCGGCAACCCGTTCCCGCATGCCGGTAATACCGAAGCCGAAACGCGGTTCGGCCTCGTTCAAGCCTTCGCCATTATCCGAAACCTCAACATCAACCACGTCATCATTCATGCCGGCCTTGATCATGATGCGGGACGGATGTCCGTGACGGAAGGCGTTGTTGAGCCCTTCCTGAAAAATACGATAGATCGTTGCATCGAGCGTCTCGCCGAAGGTCTCCTGGCTCAGACCAACTTCGATATGCACGTCCGGGCGGCGCAGGTTCCAAAAGGCAACAAGATTATCGACCGCCGGACCAAGTCCAAGATCGAGAAGAATGGCTGGCCGCAGCTTTCCCAGCATGGATCGCACATGCTGCTGCATCTCCGAAACGGCGCTGCGCATGGAATCGAGATGGGTGCCGATTTTGGGATCCGAGCGCGCCGATTCCTGCTTCTGAATGGAGGAAATATCGATGCTCAATGCGAAGAGCAAAGGGCCGATTTCATCATGAAGATCGCGGGCTAGATCGGTCCGCTCCTCTTCCTGCATGGTCGTAAGCTGGACTTCGAGCCTGCGATTCTGCCCTTCCATCATGGCAAGCCGTGCCACCATATCGTTGAAGCGGTGCGCGAGGACGGCCAGTTCGCGCGGTCCCTTCTCGTTACATCGCTGACGGTAATCGCCGGCGCCGACGCGGGCAAAGGCAACCGACATTTCATCTAAAAAGGAGAAGGCGCGGCCGAGCATCCAATAGATCAGACTCAAGACGAGGACGCAGAAAATCGCGAGAATGGACAGCGTGACGAAAATATCGCTCCAGACTTCGTCGATCTCATTATGGGAATCCGTCTCCAGGAAAATCGATCCGTAGCGCGCGAAGGCCGGCGGCAGTTGGACCCATGACGTCTCCGGCCGCCGCGCAATGAAATGATTGAACCAGGCCGGCGCAGGCTCCGTGGATTCGAGCGGCTTCGACGCAACGATGACATTGCCGTTTGTATTCAGGAAGGACGCACGCAGATGGCGATTGCCGTCGAAATCTTCGATAAGCAATTGCAATTGACGCAATGGATCGGCGTTGTCCTCGGCATCATCGGTCGCATTCTGAACCATGCGAATGCCGACATCGAGAGCCGCGCGCATTTCCTCATCGACCTTATGAACAGCATGCCAATAAACGATCACGCTGCCTAAGACGATGCTGACCACGAGTATCAGACCGATCGAAAGAATAAGGCGAATCTGCAAGGACACTTTGCTCACTTGTCGCCTTCACGCTCAATAAAGCCTTGCTCAATAGGAAGAGCCGCACCGACTTTATCCTAGAGACACGATGTCGGCAGCATGGAAAGGTCTTGGCTTTGTTCCCATGTTTCTCGAATAATTTAGAAAAATTCCCGATAAAGGTAGCGAAGCAATCGATGAGCGCACCGCCTCAGCTTTGGCCGCTTGCCACAGAATAGCACTTGGGCAAACCCCGTAGGAACGATCGGCGGCCTACATCTTCGACCGGAGTTCCACGGCAAACTTGATCAAAGCGGAGCTCGTCGGGATTTTCAGCTTTTGCTTGATCGACGCAACAGCATTGGCAACCGTTTTGTAGCCAAGGACGAGTTCGATCGATATTTCGGTCAGGCTTTTGCCAGCGCCAAGCCGCATGATGATCTGGCGTTCCCGATCATTAAGCGCGCGCAGCGGATCATTCGTCAAAGAGAGATTGACCATGACAAGGGTCTGCGCGACGGCCTGCCCCAGATAAACCGAACCGGCGCGGACCTTGTCGATGGCCATGAGGATCGTGTCCGGATCGTCATTTTTCGTGATGTAGCCAGAGGCGCCTTTTTCCAAGGCCGTCGTAACGAAACTGGCCGTTTCATACATGCTGAAGATAATGATCTTGGCTTGCGGGTTGTCGCTCAGCAGCTCGGCAATGATATCGAAGCCGCTCGCATCCGGCAGCCCGACGTCGAGCACAATGACCGGCGGCAGGAACTCCCGGTTGAGGATCAATCCCGCTTGCGCCGAACTTGCCGCGATCATGTCGATATCGTCGCGCCGGTTGAGGATACGCTGGCAGCCGTCCCTGACAATCGGATGATCTTCTATGACAAGAACTTTTATCTGTTCGTGCATGACACGCCCATTTTTCAATAACTCCATGGATTGACCACCTCATGCAATATGATGTCAGCTCGCGCGCCGCATCTCGGCGTCGACGACCGGGATGACGGCTTCGATCAGGGTTCCGCGGCGCTGAGCGTTTGAAACGGTGAGATGGCCGCCCAGTTTGCGAACGCGTTCGTTCATGCCGAGAAACCCGAAGCCGAACTTGAAATCCTTAGGCAAGCCGATTCCATCGTCTGCAACGGAAATGAGAATGCGGCGTTCCGGACGTATCCTCGCAGCAGCCAGCGCGCAGGATGCGTGTTTGCAAGCCATCACGATGTGCACCTTCTTCGCCATCGAATGGCGTGCCACATTGGTCAGGCATTCCTGTACGATTCGATAGCTTGTGAGGCTGACGTCCTCGCTGAACGCGGCATCTTCTTGTGGTGTCTCGAGCTCGCAGTCGAAGCCGCTGTGGGCGGACCTCCATGCCTCGACCAGATGATGAAGCGCGTTATAGAGTCCCATCTGATTGAGAGTCACGGGCTGGATTCGCTCGAGAATGCGATAATTATGCTTTTGGATGGAATCGGCCATCGACGAAATGGCTTTCGCGCGCTCGACGATTTCCTGCGCGCGTATTTGACCGTCTTTTTTGGCAATGGCCGCTTCGACGATGCAGGAGGCAGCCGCGCGAATGCCGAAGAGCGACGCGCCGAACTCGTCGTGAAGCTCGCGTGCGAGTTCCTTGCGTTCGGATTCCTGAATCGACATGAGCCGATCGATCAGCAGCCGCTTGTCCGCTTCCGTCCGGGCCAAGGATTTCGCGAGCAGGTTAAACTGCTCTCCGACCCGCTGAAGTTCGGCCACACGCATATCGGCGACGCCGTCGAATTGACCGCGTTGCAGGCGGTCGAGCCCATCGACAAGCTCATGAAGCGGTTTCAGCGTATGGCTCGCCGAAAGCCAGATAAGCGTGACGATACCGACCGAGATCGCAGACAGGAGACCGACGAGAAAGATCAGCTCTTGCCAGACCTCCGCTGCCTCATCGCTGGGCTTGGTCCACATGACGAGCTGGCCATGCGGCTCGCCGTGGATAAGAACCGGAAAGCGTTTTGCGACCCGTTCCGGCTCGAACCAGTTCAAGAACCAGGCCGGCGCTTCCTTGGCCGCGGGTGTCGCGACGGATTGTGCCGTGGCCAAATTCGAATCGGCCTTATACTCAACTCTGATATGCCTGACGTGAACGAGTTCGGTCTGCAATTGTTTTAAAGCAGCGTCGGGATCAGGCGCGACCTCGACATTGTCGAGCGCATATTCGATCAGATGGCTGCCGATCGTGACGCCCGACGCTGTTTCCAGAGCGATACGATCGTGCGCGTCGTAAAGCGTTACGCCAGTTGCAATGGCAATGCCCAACAATAGGAAACAGGGGGGAATGAGGATGAGCCTCAATCGCATGGAGGCTGAGGCCGTCTTGAAATGCAGCATCATTGGCGTTCCTCGACCCTTGCGGGCTTCCTCTCGGCATCAATGGTTTCGACCACGTGTTTGGAAACTGAAAAAATCCATTTTTTAGGGAAACATTCCAATATAAATAGTATTTTTCCTTCTATTATATGGAAATAAACTTGGCCACGGCCGTTGTTTATTCAGAACTCTATTGCTAAGCATCTTGCCCATAAGTCATTATGGAGTAAAGGGCTAGATGAATACGCTGAGCTGGCTGCTTATATCTCCGCGCAGTCCAGCGCTTACCCTTGGGTCCATCGCCCGGTTTTTCGTCGCCTCGCATGGCGGTCCGAATCATCTGAAGCGTTTGGCCGAGCCAAAATAATGCGGGCCCCGCGAGCCATCGCAGGTCTCCTCGTGGCTTTGATTGAGATCTGTTTGACCGCGAACACGGAGGCCCAGACTGTCTATGTCATCAGTCAGTCTGGCCATCGTCTGACGGAGATCGCTCCGGCAAAGATGCCGCTCCAGACAATCGATTTGCCGCTCGGCCCGGTCAATATGGCGGCGTCTTGCGACGGCCATTTTCTGTTCGTCACGCATCCCGAATTGCAAAAGATCAGCGTCGTCGATCTCGCACAGAGAAAAGTGCGATCCGTGTTTCCCTACGCGGGCATGCCCTTCGGCATCGCGAGCGATGAAGATGCGACGCATATTTTCATCACGGATTGGACCAGGAGCATGGTTTCGCGCATGGATATGGCGAATGGCGCGGTCACGGCGGAAGCGAAGGTCGGCCGTTCCCCCGCCCATATCGTTCTCGACCACGGGCGCAACCGGCTTTTCGTGGCCAATCGCGAAGATGGAACGATTAGCGTTCTCGATGCGACGTCGCTGGCCATCGTCGCGACGATCGGCGTCGGCAAGGCACCTTTTGCTTTGGCATTTTCAGCTTTGGCAGCGCGGATCTATGTCGCAAACGTCCAAAGCGGCGATATCAGTGTGATCGACGCGCGAAGCCTTCACGTGCTGGCCACTGTGCCCGTCGGCAAAATGCCTTATGGCGTCGCGGTTTCAAACGATGGAAAAAAGCTTCTCGTGACAAGTCAGGCGGAAAGTGAAGCCATGCTGCTTGACGCGGAAACGCTCGCGCCGATCGCTCGCATCAAGACAGGCCGTTACCCGGAAGGAGTCGCTTTCGGTGCCTCAGGTCAGCGCGCGGATGTGGCGAATTGGTTTTCGGATACGGTTTCCGTGCTCGATCTCGATCACGCCATGGAGGTGGAACGAGTTCCGGTCGCGGAAGGCCCGCGCTATGTCGCTCTTGTCCCTGCCGTTGGCCTCTGCCGCGCGAATTGAGCGATAGAGCGCATGGCAGATCCACAGCGCTTTGACGTCCCAGCTTAGTTACGATGGCGCGCCGCAGAGCCCGACCCAATGTCCCGTCGCGGATTTGATCCGGGACAATTCCGGAATATTGGAGGTGATTTCGAGATCAGAAATATCGAGAAATCCGTCAGGGAGACGATTGGCATCGAGGCCTAGATCGTTTGCCGATTGATGCAGCTCGATTGCATAGGCCTGCAACTCGCCGATTCCGAACATGACGACGGATTTCGCATGCATTTGACGATCGAGCGCGTAGCCTGTCGCAAGATGCAACGCACCGATCAAAATCACGGATTTGTCGCCGCTTGCGGCCTTCTTGATCTCGTCGGCGATCAAGGCATCCTCAGCCAGCCTCTCCCGCCAGCGCGCCTGCGCAAGCCGCTCTTCATAAAGCGGATCAAGAGCCCGGCCCCGTCCCCCGCGCTCGTTCAAGAGGCATGAATAAATCGGATCGAGCCTGCCGCCGGGAACGCCATCGTCGGATGCGATAAGACCCGTTGTATCGAAAGCGATCGTCTGGATTTTGAAATGGGCTAATTTTTGTGCCATCTCGCCGGTGAGCTTCGCGGCTTCGAGTTGATCGTCGCCGCCAACCCCCGTGAAGCGCGCGCCACCGGCATGATAGGCGTGCGCGAATGAATCGACGTCCATCGCGCCTTGATAAATCTTGTCGAACAGCGGCTGAAACTTGCTGGGAATTTCGATGAAGACTTTCTTGATGTCCGCCGCGGTGACGGCCGATACGAAAGCATCCGATGCCCGAAAGTCGTAGTGGGGGAGCGAGCCGTGGTCCGGATCGCCTATGACATGAAACTGGGCAGGGTCCGCGAGAAACGAACCCAAAGCTTCAGCATTGGCCGATGCGGAGAAAAGATTGGCATTCAAAAGGACAGCCATGGCGAGGTGGTGGGCGCGCACCCTCATTCCTTTCTGCGAGAAGCCGAGACGACGTTACACCAACGCACATCATGCCATTTCGATGCCGTACGTATTGATCATACGTCGCGACAGATCGATGCAGTAAAGAAAGAGTAAATGCCGGCGCGCCACGGACAGGCCATCTCCAGCAGCGACTCAGGTTGAATCGGGTCAGTATGGCATTGGTAGCGGAGGAGGGACTCGAACCCCCGACACAAGGATTATGATTCCTCTGCTCT
>JAATEW010000199.1 GCA_015655535.1 Hyphomicrobiales bacterium
CATGCCCTGGACCGGCTGCGCGACGATGAGCACGCAGATGGCGCAGCTCGCCGCACCTTCGAGCTCAAAGGTGAAAGCGGCATAAAGACCGATCAAAAGGGCCAGCCAGGTTCTAAAGGCGAATGCCGTCGTTCCGGCCGGCCATCTCAGCACATTTTGCAACAGCACCGTCTTCGCACTCCGGACATGATCTTAGAGTGCATGACGCGGCTCCTGGACTCAAGCGCCCTTGAGTTCGTCGGTGTTGATCGGCAGTTTGCGCAAGCGCTTTCCCGTCGCCGCATAGATCGCATTGACGACGGCTGGCGCGAGCGCCGAGGTTCCAGGTTCGCCCATGCCGCCGGGCTTCTCCTGGCTATCGATGATATGCACCTCGATCGCAGGCGCCTCGTTGATGCGCAGGACCTGATAGCTGTCGAAATTGCTCTGCTCGACGCGGCCGTCCTTGACGGTGATCTCGCCGTAAAGCGCGGCGGCGAGACCGAACATGATGCCGCCTTCGACCTGCGCCTTCACCGTGTCCGGATTGACAACGACACCGCAATCGAGCGCGCAGACCACGCGCGTCACGCGCGGCTGTCCGTCCTTGCCGACGCTGACTTCCGCCACTTGCGCGAGATAGGTGCCAAAGCCCAGGAGCACCGCGACGCCGCGGCCTGAGCCGGAAGGCATGGTCTTGCCCCAGCCGGATTTTTCCGCGACGAGATCGAGCACCGCCTTGGCGCGCGGTGACTTGCCGAGCAGAGAGCGGCGATAATCCACCGGATCCTTGCCGGCTCCGACCGCCAATTCGTCGATAAAGCCTTCCACCATGAAGGCATTATGCGTGACGCCGACGCCGCGCCACCAGCCCGTGGTCATGCCCGCCGGCGGCTCCTGGCGGACATAATCGATGAGGAGATTGGGGAAGTCATAAGGACCGGCGGCCGCTTCGACCGCGTCGAAATCGACGTCGTTCTTGAAGAGCGGCGGAATCCAGCGCGCGACGATCGATGAGCCTGCCACCCGATGATGGAAGGCGATCGGCTTGCCCGAAGCGTCGAGGCCGGCGCGAAGCCGGTCGTAATAATAGGGCCGGTAGACATCGTGCTGGATATCTTCTTCGCGCGTCCAGATGATCTTTACCGGACCATCGACCTGTTTGGCGAGCTGCACGGCTTGCGTGATGCTGTCTATGTCGAGACGCCTGCCGAAGCCGCCGCCGAGCAGGTGGTTATGAATATTGACCTGCTCCAGCGGCAGGCCGGTGACTTCAGCCGCGGTCGCCTGGGCGCGCGAGGCGACCTGCGTGCCGACCCAAATGTCGCAAGCGTCCTTGCGCACATGAACGGTGCAGTTCAACGGCTCCATCGCGGCATGCGCCAGGAAGGGGAGCTGATAGACGGCCTCGACGACTTTGGCTGCGCCTTTCATGCCGGCATCGATATCGCCTTCACTCTTGCCGACCGCGCCGTCTCTATGCGAGGCCGCTTCAAGCGCGCCGACAATATCGGTCTGCGAGGCATGCGCGTTGGCGCCTTCGTCCCAAGTGATCTTGAGCGCTTCGAGACCTTTCTTGGCGGCGCCCATATGATCGGCGACGACGGCGACCGCATTTTCAATCCGCACGATCTGGCGCACGCCCTTCACCGCCTTTGCCGCGCTATCGTCGAGCGAGCCGAGTTTGCCGCCGAAGACCGGGCAGGCCGCGACCGTCGCGATCTTCATGCCGGGCAGTTTGGCATCGATGCCATACATGGCCGTGCCATTCACTTTACCGGCGACGTCGATGCGCTTGGCCGGCGTGCCGATCAATTTGAAATCCTTGTTCGGCTTGAGAGGAATATCGGCCGGAACGGGCTGTTTCGCGGCCTTCTCGGCGAGTTGGCCATAGGTCAAATGCCGCTTGCCGCTGGCGTCGCTGACGACCCCTCTCTGCGCCTTGCAACTCGCCGGATCGACATGCCAAGTGTCGGCGGCCGCTGCTATCAGCATCATGCGCGCGGCGGCGCCGGCCTGGCGCAGCGAAACGTAAAAGCCGCGCACGGAGGTCGAGCCGCCCGTCACCTGAAAGCCGAGCGCCGGATTCGTATAAAGCTTGTCGCTCGCCGGCGCATGTTCGTAGCGGATCTGATCTAGGCCGACTTCAAGCTCTTCGGCGATGAGCATGGACATGGACGTATAAGTGCCTTGCCCCATCTCGATCTGCGGCATGATCAAGCTGATCTCGCCATTCGGCGCTATGCGCATGAAAGCATTGGGCGCGAAAGCATCGGCCTCGGCCGCGGCATGGCCGGGGAAGGGCCGGGCAATGCTCATAAGCAGTCCGCCGCCCGTGGCGGCGCTGGCGCGCAGAAAGGCGCGGCGCGACAGGTCCTGCGGGTTCGTACCTTCAACAGGCTCGCTGGCCGTCATGATATGATCGAAGAACATGATCAGCCCCTCCGCTCGTTGGTGTTGCCGGAAAGCGCCGCCTGTTTGATGGCTTCGCGGATGCGGACATAAGTCCCGCAGCGGCAGATATTCCCGGACATGGCATCGTCGATGTCGGAATCGTTGGGTTTCGGATTGCTGGCAAGCAGCGCGCTCGCCGACATGATCTGGCCGGACTGGCAATAGCCGCATTGAACGACTTCGAGATCGAGCCAGGCCTTCTGAATCTTATGTCCGGCCGGCGTCGCGTCTATGGCTTCGATCGTCGTGATCGCCGCAGTGCCGACATTGTCGATCTCGGTGACGCAGGAGCGCGTCGCGACACCGTCGATATGGACCGTGCAGGCGCCGCATAAAGCCGCGCCGCAGCCGAATTTCGTGCCGGTCATTTCGAGCACATTGCGCAGCACCCATAAAAGAGGCGTGTCGCTATCGCCATCCACCTGATGGTCGGTGCCATTGATTTTGAGTGTGTAGGGCATTGCAGCTTCCCTCGATTTCAGCGGTCGCCGCAGCGCAACCGCGCCTGTAACCTTGTGCCGGAGAGAGCGTTTGACAAGCCATCTATTGGTATATGCCCGCAAATACGGCGCCAGCGATATGGTGCTAGTGGATATAGCGAGGCGTAGCAATGACGGTTACGTTACAGTCTGCTGTTGCCGTTCAAACGATTGAACCCGCCATAGGCAAGGTGAAGCAAAAACAGGCAGCATCTCCGCCGGCTGGGTTAACGGCTTTGATGGTGCGGCCATGTGCTTGGGAGAGTGCCTAAAATCTGTCAGGCCATCAGCGCTTGTTCGAGGCATTCGATCAAAGCGTTTGCCGCAAGAGGCTTTTTTGAGAAGGCAAAACACGCCGCGCGGACCGCCAACTTCGTTTTCTGTTTAAACGAAGACGCTGTGTCCGATCAGGGCTTCACGAAACGCAGTGTCAGCCGGTCGGATTCGCCGATCGCTTGATATTGTGCGCGATCAATATCGCCGAGCGCGTAGGTCGGCGGCAGAGTCCAAACGCCTTTTGGATGATTGTGGTCGCCCTTCGGATTGGCGTTGACTCCGGTTTCGCCGTCGAACTTGAATCCTGCGGCGGTTGCCAAGCCGATGATGGTGGAACGCTTGACATAGCCGCCGCTGAACGGGGCCGCTGCGTCTTCCGGCAGGCGATGATCGACGATGCCGAGCACGCCGCCGGGCTTCAGGGCGCGATAGCAGTCGGCGAAAAATTGTGCCGCCGCCGTGTCGCCGGCCATCAGGAAATTATGGACATTGCGAAAGGTGAGCACGATGTCGGCGCTGCCGGGCGGCGCGATTTCGGAAGGCTTGCCTCTGTCCAGCGTGGTCAGTACGACCTTGTCGAAGCGCTTCGGGTCGCTGGCAAAGAGCGCCGCTGTGGCCTCATGCGCCTTTCCGGGAGCCTCGGCGGCGATATATGTGCCGCCGTCGCGCAGCAGCGGCGCCAGAATCTCGGCATACCAGCCGGGCTCCGGCCAGATCTCCACAACTGTTTTTGTCGGCGTCACGCCGAAGAAGCTCAGCGTCTCGACCGGATGACGATAAATGTCGCGCGCGCTATTTTCGGGCTTGCGTTGCGGACTTGCCACAGCGGCGCGGATGGCCGTTTGAGTATCCGGCGAAACGGCGGGCTCCGCGCGCGCCGCGAGAAACGCGATCGACAGGCTGCCGATAAGGGTGAGTGAGAGCAAAGGACGCAAGTTCATTCTCCCGAAATGGTCATGAGACAAGCATGGCCTTCTTGCTACGTCATAACAAAGACAGCCGAAAGTCCCTGCCGCCAAATTTGCCGGGCGGAAGAAGAATCTTTCCTGAGAATTGCGCAGGCTATGACGTGCGAAGATCCGGCCATGATCGAGATCAACTACACGGGCCGCATTTGCATTTAGCCTAAAGCGTCAAAGCAAATGGGGGCTTTCATGTCGAAAATAAGAAACAAAGATAAATCCGCGCGCAAATATAGATATTTGCTGATGGTCACTGTCGCGATGGCGGGTTTCGCCTCTGTCGATGGCGCGTTCGCGACGCCGGTCAATCCGCCCGGCTGGACGGCCGGGCTCCAGCTCGGCGCGCCCTTGCCGCAGGGCCTCTATTTCGTCGATACCGGCACCTATTTCGAGCGCTCGAACACGGCCTTCGGCTCGGCGAAGATCGATGCCATCATCAATCTGCCGGTCCTGATCTGGTCGACGCCCGCGACATTGCTCGGCGGCCGCCTCGAAGTGATCGCGACGATTCCGGAGATTGGCGTCGGCGTCAATCCGAACTCGGCCGTCGGATCAAGCTGGCATCGCGACATTTATAATTATGGCGGCCTCGCCGGTCTCGCCTGGGATCTCGGCAATGGCTGGAGCGTCGCCGATCACGTCGGCGCCTTCGGACCGGTCGATACGGATGTCGGCAATAATATCGGCATCGGCGGAAATTTCTGGACCTTCGTCGAATCGGCGTCGATCGCCTATAACCATGACAACTGGTCGTTGAGCGCGAATTTCTTCTATGGTCATAGTTTCAACGACGAAAACACGGGTATCCACACCCAGCCGGA
>JAATEW010000330.1 GCA_015655535.1 Hyphomicrobiales bacterium
ACGATGAGGACCGCGTATATCGCCCAGCGCCTCGCTGAGCTGTTGAAGCGCATGGTTCTGTTGGCCTCGCTCGTCTTGAAGCGTCCGGCAGCGCAGGAACAGCTCGCCGTGCTCGGCAAACAGGTCGGCATCGATACATTGCCGATCGTCGCAGGCCAGACGCCGGTGCAGATCGCCGTGCGGGCCGAGCAGGCGGCGCGCCTGCAAGGCTATGATGTCGTGCTGCTCGACACCGCGGGCCGCACCCACATAGACGAAGAACTCATGGCCGGGATGGTGGAGATCAAAAACGTCTCCCATCCGCATGAAATCCTGCTCGTCGCCGATAGTTTGACCGGCCAGGACGCGGTCAATCTCGCGAAAAGCTTCAACGACCGCGTCGGCATCACCGGCATTGTGCTCACCCGCATCGACGGCGACGGGCGCGGCGGCGCGGCGCTTTCGATGCGCGCCGTGACCGGCAAGCCGATCAAGCTTTTGGGGACCGGCGAAAAGATCGATGCGCTCGAGGAGTTTCATCCCGACCGCATCGCCAACCGCATCCTGGGCATGGGCGATATCGTGTCGCTCGTCGAACGCGCAGCCGAGACGATCGACGCCGAGAAGGCGCAAAAGATCGCCGACAAGATGCGCAAGGGCAAATTCGATCTTGAAGATCTCGCCGAGCAATTGGCGCAGGTCGAAAAGATCGGCGGTCTCGGCGGCATCATGGGCATGCTGCCCGGCATGGGCAAGCTCAAGGATCAATTGTCGCCTGCCCATCTCGACGAGAAGATCTTCAAGCGTCAGCGCGCGATCATTCTGTCGATGACGCCGCAGGAACGCCGCAACCCGGATATTCTGAAGGCCTCGCGCAAGAAGCGCATCGCGGCCGGTTCCGGCACCAAGGTCGAAGACGTCAACAAGCTTCTGAAGCAACATCGCCAGATGGCCGATATGATGAAGGCCATGGGCGGCGGCAAACGCGGCGCCATGGGCAAGATGGCGCAAATGTTCGGCATGGGCGGCGGGATGGGCGGATTGCCCGGCGGCATGCCCATGCCGTCTGCCGAAGAGATCGCGGCGCTGCAAAAGGCAGCCGGCGGCGCAGGCGGGAAAATGCCCGCGGCCATGCCGAAATTGCCCGAGACGCCGCCAGCGAATCTTTTCGCCTCGGCTCCCAAATTGCCGGGCCTTCCAGGGCTCGGCTCAAAAGGTCTTGGCGGCATGAAATTGCCGGGCCTCGGCGGCGGTGGATTCAATCCACTCACCGGCAAAAAGAAATAACCTATCGTCAGTATTTTCACATCACACACATGTAAGGAAAAACGCTATGTCCGTTAAAATTCGTCTCTCGCGCGGCGGCGCCAAGAAGCGCCCCTATTACCGCATCGTCATCGCGGATTCGCATTTCGCGCGCGACGGGCGATTCATCGAGCGCATCGGTTCCTTTGATCCCTTGAAGCCCAAGGATGCGGAAGACCGTGTCGTGCTCGACACCGAAAAGGCGCAGGCCTGGATCGCCAAGGGCGCCCAGCCGACAGATCGTGTCGCACGCTTGCTCGAAGCACTCGGCATCGGCAAGCGCGAACCGAAGAACAATCCGAAACATGGCCTGCCGAAGAAGAAGGCGCAGGAACGCGCTGCTGCTCAGGCCGCCGCCGCCGAAAAGGCCGCGGCCGAGGCGTCTGCTGGATAAACGGCACTACTCCTCATGGTGAGGAGCGCCTGAAAGGCGCGTCTCGAACCATGAGGGTTGGCAAGAACGTCCTCGTCCTTCGAGACGCTTGCTTCGCAAGCTCCTCAGGATGAGGACTTAAGCGCAAAAGGCCCGCATGGCGAAAGAGCTTGTCCTCGTCGGAAAATTTGGTGCCGCGCATGGCATCAAAGGCGAGGTGCGGCTCCAATCCTTCACCGGCGATCCGGCGGCGATTAAAAGCTACGGCCCACTCAGCGATGTAAAAGGACGCCAGTTCATTCTGACCTCGCTGCGGCCGGTGAAGGGCGATCTCTTCGTCGCCCGCGTCGAAGGCATTAGGGACCGCACCGCGGCCGAGGCGCTCGTCAATCTCGAACTCTTCGTGCCGCGCGCGGCCTTGCCGCCACCGGACGAAGACGAGTTCTATCTGGCCGACCTCATCGGGCTCGACGCGCGCGATCTATCGGGCTCTCGCGTCGGCACGATCCTCAATCTATTGAATTTCGGCGGCGGCGACATTTTGGAAGTGGTGCCGGAAGGCGGCGGCGAAACCCTGCTTCTGCCTTTCACCAAAGAAGTTGTGCCGGAGATCGATCTGGCGCACCGCTTTGTCACGATCGTGCCGCCGGTCGAGATCGAGGTCGAAGAGGCGGATGCGCCAGAGCCGCAGGACGCGGCGCTAAGTTCCAGCCGCTAGAACGGCGGACGTTCGGATGGAATTATCTAGCGCGTCATGCGCGGACTTGATCCGCGCATCCAAGCACGATGCTAGGTTGATGCCTGGATGGCGGGTCAAGCCCGGCCATGACGCAATTGAAAGTTCGATGCTTTAGCCATGTGGCGCGCCGAAGTCTTCACGCTGTTTCCCGAGATGTTTCCAGGCCCGCTCGGCACATCGCTCGCGGGCGATGCTCTGCAACGCGGGCTTTGGCAACTCGCCACCCACGACATTCGCGACCAGGGGATCGGCCGCCATAGAGCCGTTGACGATACGCCGTCTGGCGGCGGTCCGGGCATGGTGATGCGCGCCGACGTGCTGGCCGCGAGCCTCGACGCCGTGCTTCAAAAAGACGATCCACGGCCACGCCTCGTCATGAGCCCGCGCGGGCGGCCTTTGACGCAGGCGCGCGTACGAAACCTCGCGGAAGCAAATGGCGTTATCGTCGTCTGCGGACGCTTCGAAGGCATAGACGAGCGCGTCATGGCCGCACGGAACCTCGAAGAAATTTCCATCGGCGACTATGTGCTTTCCGGCGGCGAGCTCGCCGCCATGGTGCTGATCGACGCCTGCGTGCGGCTTCTGCCGGGCGTCATGGGCAAGGAAGCGTCAGGAACCGATGAGAGCTTCGAGAACGGGCTGCTCGAATATCCGCATTATACCAAGCCGCGCGCCTTCGAGGGCTACGAGATTCCTGCCGTGCTGCTTTCAGGCGATCACGCGAAGATCGAGGCTTGGCGCCGCGCCGAGGCGCTGCGGATCACGCAGGAGCGACGGCCGGAGCTTTTGGCGAAGGGGCCAGCATCAACCAAGAAAGATTAGGCGCCAATCCTTCCCCTGGCAGAGAAGGTGCCAAGTGAATGGAAGTCCGCCCACGAGCTCTTAAACGCCCCTGCTTACACGGGCGAGAACACTCATCACTACGTGAATAAATTCAGTGTGCTCCAAACGCCCAAATACATAGTCCGAAAATAATTAAAATGAGCACAAGAGTTGGCCAGCCTTCCCCAAACACTGGTTGCTTCGAATTACCGCTGGAGGAAAAGTTATCCCCTGGGGGGTTGCTAGGTGGCAAAAAGATTGGCGGCGGCGGAAAAGCCGGTGGCGGAGAAGAAGAAAAAAATTGATCTGAGCTTTCCTCTGAGTATTCGCCACGAGAACCCCGTAGTTTTAAGGTACGGAATTTTTCCAAAGGCGTCAGCGCAGGCCTTGGACGAAATACAATGCCTTCTTCCACGGCTCCCTTTAGCCGATCTTGTATGATGCATTCTCGCCTCGCTTCAGCAAGAATAATCCTTGTGCGAAATTCAATTGACTGGGTCGAAGCGCGTTGCTGCTGATAAGCGCCTATGCGCGGGGTTACGCTAAGTAATCGTCTAGTTTTTAATTCAATGGGTTCACTTGGCATGGCGCGCCTTGTTCTAAAAGAAAAATGAAAATTCAAGGTAGGTTAGAAAATGGATCGCCGCCTTTTAATGGGAAAAGCAACACCCGTATACGTTAAAAGTAAGGCGGCCTAGCTAATGGGACGGCTAGACCACCAGCCGCTCGATCGAGGTGATCGCGGCGCCCGTCTTGCTCTTGATGCGCTCAACGGCCTCGGCCAGAGGCTCGCTCGCAACTCGCATATGATGCGCATTGGCGTGAAGCAGCTCATGCGCATCGCGCATGATGCCGACATGGCCCCTCCAGAAGACCACATCGCCACGCTGCAAGCCCGTGAGCTTTTCATCGAAAGCGAGATCCATGCCCAAATGCTTTTCCTGCAAATCCGTGTCGCGCGGCGCGGCCTGCCCGGCGGCTGTCAAAGCGGTTTGCACGAGACCGGAGCAATCAAGCCCAAGCGCCGATTTGCCGCCCCAGAGATAGGGCACATTGATGAGACGCTCCGCAACCGCGACGAAGTCTTTTTCATAGGCCTGCAAAGGCACGGCATGCGCCGCGAAGATAAATCCGCCTTCCGCGAGCCGCAGAAAATCGCCGTCGCTCCCAACGATACAAAGCTCCGCATTGAGAGGCAAAGCGCCGATCACCGGCAATTTCATATTGGGGCCGGGATAGATGAAGGTGCGGTTTGCTGCGAGCCTATGCGTCGCGCCACTTGGGCCCGCCGCCAAGGCCTGCATTGAGACATAGCCGACATAGGAATCGCGCTTGAGCTGCACCCAGCCCCAGCCCTCTTCCGTATCGTAGAGCATCGCTTCTTCGCCATAGAGCGCCTGCGTATCGATCCCGCTCTCGAGCGACGGCACGGGCCGCAGATCCGTCACTTCGGCTGTGACATGCATCAGGCGCCCTTCGACATAACGCGCCGCCTCGACCGCGCCGCGCAAATGCGCCGCCGCGAGATCAGGCCGTGCCGGCGTCAGGCGTCGGTCGAGAACGCTCACACCACCTCGTCAAGACAGGTTCGATAGATCGTCGAAAGAAAGGCCCTGAAACGGGCCCTGTTCCTTCTGCCGCATCACGATGCGGCGCGGCTTTTCATCCGGCGCGTCCGGGCGCGCGCTGGCACCGAAGCGATCTTCGAGCAGATCGAAGAGCAAGCGCGCAGTCTGAACCTCCGCTCCCTCCGGACTCGCCGGTTTCGCCGACGGCGTCCAGGCGTAAATATCGAAATGCACCCAGGCTTTGGCATTTTCAACGAAGCGGCGCAGAAACAGAGCCGCCGTGATCGAGCCCGCGAAAGAGCCGCCGGAAATATTGTTCACGTCGGCGATCTTGCTGTCGAGCATCTTGTCGTAAGCGTCCCAAAGCGGCATGCGCCAGACGGGATCCTGCGTGGCCTTGCCATAGGCCGCGATATCGGCTGCGAGCGCATCATCCATCGTATAGAAGGCCGGCAGATCGGGACCGAGCGCGACGCGCGCGGCACCGGTGAGCGTCGCGAAATCGAAGAGAAAGTCGGGCGATTCATGATCCGCCACGGCCAAAGCATCGGCGAGGATGAGACGGCCTTCGGCATCCGTATTGCCGATTTCGACGGTCAGCCCCTTGCGGCTCGGATAGACGTCGCCAGGACGGAAGGCATTGCCCGAGATGGCGTTCTCGACAATCGGCAAAAGCACGCGCAAGCGCACGGCGAGATTGCCGTCCATGATCATTGTGGCAAGCGCGAGAGCAGTCGCCGCGCCGCCCATGTCCTTCTTCATCAGTCCCATGCCGGAGCTGGGTTTGATATCGAGGCCACCTGAATCGAAACAGACGCCTTTGCCGACCAGAGTCACCTTGGGATGGCTGTGATCGCCCCAGGAAAAATCGACGAGACGCGGCGCCCGCTCAGCCGCACGGCCGACCGCATGGATCAGCGGCAGATTGGTCTGCAGCAGCTTGTCGCCGCGCGTGACCGTGGCTTTGGCGCCAAAGCGGCTTGCTACCTTCAAGGCTGCGGCTTCAAGCGCATCGGGGCCGAGATCGTTGGTCGGCGTGTTGATGAGATCGCGACCGAAGGCGACCGCGTCGGCGATGCGCGCAACCCGCGTGGTATCGACCTCCTGCGACGGCGACAGCTCCGGCCCATGCGTGTCGTGCGACTTATATTTGCCGAAGCGATAGGAAGCGAGAAGCCAGGACAGCGTCGCGAGCTCCAGATCATGCGGCTGATTGGCGAAGCGATAGGTACCGGTCGGCAGCGATGTGGCGAGCCGTCCCGGCAAAAACAGATCGCGTGCCGGCGCCGCGACCTTTTCGAGGCCGAAGAGGACGCCAGCCACTTTGCCGTTAGCGTCGGGCAGGATCATCGCGCGGCCAGGCGAAGGCTCGAAGCCGCAGGCCTTGGCAAAGGCGACCCCGCCCGCTGGCAACACGGCTTGGATCTCCGGCCATGTATCCGCCGAGACGAAATAGATCGGCACGGCATCCGGTGCGCCGGCACGCGTGAGCGACATCGCGAACTCCTATCGTCGAACGCCTTCCAGACCGAAGATCGCGGGCGTTCTTAACCTTCTCTTAGGGTTAACATTTTATTGCTGTTAAAAGCCAATCACGAGATGAGGTCCGCATGGTTTCGCTGCGAAAGTCCTCTCCATTTCCGCCAAGTCACCCTGCTAAAGCAGCAGGCATAGCCCTCATATTGAGCGCCTGCCTCATGGCGGGCGGCTGCCAGAACACAAGCCTTTCCGATGTCACCGGATCGATCGGCACACCTCAAATCCGCCCGATGCCCACCTCGGAACCGGAGCTGCGCCGCTACACCGAGGATCTTGGCCGGCGCTATGATTCCAATCCGGAAAGCAAGAACACGGCCATCGCCTATGCGCGAGGGCTGCGTGCGCTCACGCAATATGCTCAAGCCGTCGCCGTGATGCAAAGACTGGCCGCGAAATATCCGAAGGACATGGAGGTGCTTGGTGCCTACGGCAAGGCGCTTGCCGACGCCGGGCGCTTGCAGGAAGCCGCCGATGTTCTGTCGCGCGCCCATACGCCGGAGCAGCCGAACTGGAGCATTCTCTCGGCGCAAGGCTCAGTCGCCGATCAGCTCGGCGACCACGCGCAAGCCCAAAATTATTATGAAGCGGCTCTCAAGATCGTCCCCAACCAGCCGGAAGTGCTTTCCAATCTGGGGCTTTCCTATGCGCTCTCGAAACATCTGCCGCAGGCGGAGACCACCCTGCAAAAGGCCGTGGCTCAGCCCAATGCCGACATGCGGGTGCGGCAGAACCTGGCGCTCGTTCTCGCCTTGCAGGGGAAATTCAACGAAGCGCAAACGATCGCCGCGCGCGACCTGTCGCCGATCGATGCCGCGACCAATGTCGAAAGCATCAAGCAAATGATCGCGCAATCGAACACCTGGCAGCAAATCCAGAAAGTCGACGGCAAGACGAAGACCATTCCCAAGGCGCAAGCGGCCGCCGACATCAATTGAGGTCAAGGCTTCACTTAAAAATCGCGTCTCGGACGTCATTGCTTGCGACGGGCTATGGCTCGCAATGACGCCCTAAGACATCGTCGCTGAGATCTGGATGATCGCCGGCGTCAGAATGACCGCGAAAAGCACCGGCAGAAAGAAGATGATCATCGGCACGGTCAATTTCGGCGGCAGAGAAGCCGCTTTCTTTTCGGCCGCGAGAAGACGTTGCGACCGGCTTTCCTGCGCAACCGTCCGCAAGGCCTGGCCAAGCGGCGTGCCATAACGCTCGGCTTGGATCAGGACCGTCGAAATCTGCTTGGCCGCTTCGATTCCGGTGCGGATCGCCAGGTTTTCATAAGCGGTTTTGCGATCGGGCAGAAAGGAAAGCTCCGCCGTGGTCAAGGTGAATTCTTCCGCCAGCGCAACCGATTGAGCGCCGATCTCCTCGGCGACTTTCCGGCACGCATGTTCGATCGACATGCCCGATTCCACGCAAATCAGCAGCAAGTCCATGGCATCCGGAAAAGCCCGGCCCATCGACTTTTGCCGCTTGGCAATCTGATTGCGAATAAAGATTTCCGGCGCCTTGAGGCCGGCATAGATCGCCGCGAGCACAGCACCGAGCTTGAAGGTAAAAGGCCAATCGAGATTGGCGATAAAAAACACATAAGCGATGCTCACCACGCAGACGGTAAGCGGCGTGATCAGCCGGAAAAACAGAAAGCCGATCTCAGCTTGCTGGCCGCGATAACCAGCCATCAGCATCTGCAGCTTCGCCTGCTCCGTCCCAAGCCATTTCGAAAGGTTGAACCATTCCACGACCTGCTTCATATAGGCCTTGGGCGCCTGCCGGAGATTGACCTTGTTGGCTCCCCCCGTCAGACGCTCGCGTTCCCGCGCACGGATGCGCTCGCGTTCGGCGCCAACGGCCTTCATGCGCTGCGAAAGTGTGTCTGCCTGGAGAAACGGCATCGCCACGCCCAGGATCGATGCGATCGTCGCGATCCCGACGAGCACACTCAAAATGAAATGGCCGTCGTGCAGCTTTTCGAGAATGAGGCTTAACATGGACGTTACCGGGGTTCAGCGTACCGACACAAGACAGATTTGATGAAGGTCTTACCCTACATATCGAAATTGACCATTTTCTTGATGGTCACGATCCCGATCGTCATCCAGAACGCCGCGCAACCGAGAACGAACTGACCGGTCGTCGTCTTCCAAAGAAGCGAGATATAATCGGGGCTCGAAAGATAGACCAGAAGCGTGACGACGAAGGGCAGCGCCCCGATAATGCCGGCCGAGGCCTTTGCCTCGCTGGACATCGCCGCGACCTTGCCCTTCATCAGTTTGCGATCGCGCAGAACAGCGGACAAATTGCCGAGCGCCTCGGCAAGATTGCCACCTGATTTCTGCTGAATGTTGATGACGATCGCGAAGAAATTCGCTTCAGGGGTCGGAACGCGCTCCGCGATGCGCGAGGCCGCATCGCCCAATGAAATTCCGACCTGCTGAGATTCGATCATCTGCCGGAATTCGCCGCGGACAGGTTCGGCCGTCTCATTGGCGACAATGCGCATGCAATCGACGAGGGGCAGGCCCGCCCTGACGCCGCGGACGATCACGTCGATGGCGCCTGGAAATTCGTTCAAGAATTTCTTGAGCCTGCGTTTGCGCAAATGCGAAAGCAGCCAAGCCGGCACGCCGAGGCCGCCGATGACGGTCGTGGCAACCGTCGCGAAAATATTGCCCGACAGAATATAGCCCAAGCCCATGCCCGCGACGCCAAAGAGGGCAGAAACCACGAAGAACTTATTGCGCGACCATGTGAGGCCAGCCTGTTGCATCCGCATTTCCAGCGACAGCTTCTTGCCCTTGGCGCGGGTTTCGATCTCCTTCAGACTGTCGGTGACTTGCTTGCGGCGATTGGCTCCGTCTTGAACGCGGTCAGCCGCTCTTCTCGGACCTTGACCGCGGACCGCGGCATGCCGTTTCTCGGCTTTCTTTTCACCCGACATGTAGGGATAGACCAAAGCATAGAAGAGACCACCCGAGGTGACCATCGCCAAGACCGTGATGAGCAAGACATTCGGTTCCATGACGCTTCTATCCTAGCTCGATGCCGTTTTGGCGAAGATCACGCTATATCTCTCTTTTCCGCCGCATCCAGGGCCGCGGCCAGTCGAACCTCCTCGCCGTAGTAACGGGCGCGCTCCCAAAAACGCGGACGTCCGATACCCGTCGAATGATGGGAGCCTTTCAGCCGGCCTGCGGCGTCCTCTCCGGTTATTTCGTAAACAAACAGATCCTGGGTGATGATGACTTCGCCTTCAAGGCCGAGCACTTCGGTAATATGCGTGATGCGGCGCGAACCGTCGCGCAAGCGCGCCGCCTGAATGATCACGTCGATCGACGAAACGATCATATCTCGCAAGGTGCGCGGCGGCAGAGCGAAACCGCCCATGGTGATCATCGATTCGAGACGGCTCAGGGCTTCGCGCGGCGAATTGGCATGCAGCGTTCCCATCGATCCGTCGTGACCCGTGTTCATCGCCTGGAGAAGGTCGAAGGCTTCGGGTCCGCGCACCTCGCCGACGATGATGCGTTCCGGACGCATACGCAGGCAGTTTCGGACGAGATCGCGCATGCTGATCATGCCGCTGCCTTCGAGATTGGCCGGCCGTGTTTCGAGCCGCACCACATGAGGCTGCTGCAATTGCAGTTCCGCCGCGTCCTCGCATGTGATGACGCGTTCGTCGGCATCGATGTAATTCGTGAGGCAATTGAGCAGCGTGGTTTTACCCGAACCGGTACCGCCGGAAATCAAGACATTGCAGCGGACCCGGCTGATCACTTTCAGAATTTCCGCGCCTTCCGGCGAAATCGCACCGAAGCGCTGCAGCTGATCGAGAGTCAGCTTGTCCTTGCGGAATTTACGAATGGTCAAAGCCGGACCGTCGAGCGCGAGCGGCGGTGCGATCACATTGACGCGCGATCCATCGTGGAGACGCGCGTCGCAGATCGGCGAGGCTTCATCGACGCGGCGGCCGACCTGGCTCACGATCCGCTGGCAGATATTCATCAACTGCGCGTTGTCGCGAAACCTTATGTTGGTCAATTGGATCTTGCCGCCGACTTCGATGAAGGTCCGCGTCGCGCCATTCACCATGATATCGGCGATGTCGTCGCGCGCCAGGAGCGGCTCGAGCGGCCCGTAACCCAGAACGTCGTTGCAGATGTCGTCGAGCATATCCTCCTGCTCGGCAATCGACATGACGACATTCTTGATCGAAATGATTTCATTGACGATATCGCGGATTTCTTCGCGTGCGCTTTCGGCGTCGAGACGCGACGATTGCGACAGATCGAT
>JAATEW010000411.1 GCA_015655535.1 Hyphomicrobiales bacterium
CGGCGATTCATGGGGATTAACCGTGGCTTGAGAGGATCCATTAGTGGCCGTGGCTCCTTTGAATGTCCCTGACGGAATGTCTCTGACCCGGTCCCGCACCTGACGCTTCAGGATTGGATCGGAGAAATTCCGTAAGATCCTTAAAGAATCCGGCAGGTTGCCCTTGACCATCAGGAGCTATGGGCAAGGGCAACCTGCTTTTGGGGCTTCGCGTCCGAACCGGTCCGCGTTTTAGCGCGTCAGGCTGGTGAACAGCCCTTCCGCGTGATGGTGCCCGCAGCGCGCTGCGGTCCTAGCTTGTTACGAACCGGGAGACAACCCGGTCCAGCGGACCCTATCCGAAAGGCCTTGCCCGCACAATGCGAGGCGCTTGGCCGCAGGCAGGACTTTGTACCGAATCGCATCAGAGAGCAGGGCGGTGACACGCCGATGACGCTGAAACGTCAGAAAAACCAAAACCTTAAAGGCGGCTGTCGTCGGCCTACAGCCCCTGGTTGATCCGATGCCCAGGCGCAGCCGGAAATCCTGCTTGGGTCTTTCTCGGGGATGCCGCTAATATATGAACTGAAAACCGCTATGCCCAGAGGCGTGATGCGCGCGGACTCGGCGTCCACTGATTGTGCGGCGCAGCAAAACCCTAAAAGGTTCGAAAATGACGACTTTCGACGAGCGCGAGCGGGCCGAAGAAGCCAAGCTCAGGCATGAGGAAGAGCTCAAGTTCAAGGCGACGGTGCGGCGCAACAAATGGCTCGGCTTCTGGGCCGCCGAATTGCTCGGCCTGGAGCCCGCGGCGGCTGAGGAATATGCCTCGGCCCTGATCGCGGCGGAACTCGAAGAAGACGGCGACGAAGAAGTCTTCCGGATGATTCGCACCGATTTCAACACCAAACGCGTCGACAAAACCGATGAGGAAATCCGCGACGCGATGACGAATCTCTATGACGCGGCCGTCATCGAGATCAAGGAAGTCGCGGCCGAGGCCAAAGCCTTGGGCTTCAAGCCGCCGCCGCAGGAGCAAGACCACCAAGAGCAAGACCAAGACGAGTCTTGAACGCAATTTTTAGGTCTCCCGTGCATTCTGCTTCGCATGGAGCATCTGGTGGACGCCCCCGTCCTTGATATCGGCCCGGCCGACGCGGAGGTCGCGAAGGCCGCGACGGCTTGGCTCGCCGAGCTTGCGAGCGAAAAACGGCTCGCTGCGCTGACTTGCGAGGCCTATGCGCGGGATCTGCGCCAATTTCTCGTCTTTCTGGCCGAGCATTTCGGACAGCCCGCGTCGCTCGCGACTTTTGCTGATCTCACGGCTGCTGACCTGCGCGCTTTCATGGCCCGCCGCCGTAAGGAAGGGGCGGGCAGCCGCTCTCTGTTGCGGCAGCTTTCGGGCCTGCACTCCTTCGCGCGCATGCTGCAGCGCGAGGGCAAGGCCGAGGCTGCGGCCTTTTCCGCCGTGCGCACGCCGAAGGTCGCGCGGACCCTGCCGAAGCCTTTGCCGGTCAGGGAAGCTCGCGAGATGATGCGCGTCGAAGCCCGGGCCGGCGCGGAAAAACCCGCTTGGGTGCTCGCGCGCGACGCCGCCGTGCTGGGCTTTCTCTATGGTGCCGGCCTGCGTATTTCTGAGGCTCTGTCGCTCAGGCGATGCGACGCGGCGCTCGGAGCAAGCGATTCGCTGATCGTCACCGGCAAGGGCGGCAAGCGCCGTGGTGTACCGATCATCGAACCGGTCAAGCGCGGGATCGAGACCTATCTGTCGCTTTGCCCATTTCATCTGCCGGCCGACGGGCCGCTTTTCGTCGGCGTCAAGGGCGGACCCCTCTCGCCACGGATCATCCAGTTCACGGTGGCGGAATTGCGCGGCGCGCTCGGCCTTCCGGAGAGCGCCACGCCGCATGCGCTGCGCCATTCCTTTGCGACGCATCTTTTGAGCCGCGGGGGCGATTTGCGCGCCATCCAGGAACTATTGGGCCATGCCTCGCTGTCCACGACGCAGATCTATACGGCGGTCGACGGCAAACGTCTGCTCGAAGCCTACCGCTCGGCGCATCCGAGGGGCGGTAAGCCGGTAGGCAAGCACGTATGAGCGAAGCTCACGGTTTGCCATTCATTTGATGGCGGACATTTTTGGCGAGGCGGTTTCGTCTCTGTCAATGACGATCCTTCGGATCGCCGCCGAAGGCGGTCGCGAAGCGATCATTGACAGCGGCGAACCGCTCGCCAAACTCGCTGCCAAAATTGAATGCCACGGGTCTAATGCTCGGTGACATTCGCAGTGATTATAGCCTCACGCGCTCTTGCTCTTTCGCCGCATTTGCTCGCGCAGCGCGACGAGCCTTCGAATGAACGGGCTTTGCCCATGCGCGGCGAGCTTCTCTTGGGCCCAAGCGCGAAGCTCGCGCATCTCCTCAAGGATCTTTTCTTTATAAGGCCGCACGAGTTCGTGCGCCCAGGCATTCACCTGCAAGACCCATTCGTAAAGCTTGAAGAACCAGGGCATCGACAGGAGCTTCTCGCGCAGGGCGTCGAAAAGAAAGGCGACAATACCCGCCGTAAAAGCTTCGGCGAAGCAGAAGGTCACGACGCCCCACACCACATGGTGGTGTCCGAGTAGCCAAATGGCCACGAGTTTCAGTGGCTCAAGCAGAATGATCGGAATGACGAAAATCACGAGCGCGAGCGGCGCCGGCAATTTGTCGAGGCCGCGCGCCAAAGCTGCTTTGAGGGCCGCGAGCGGAATGATGTCGTAAAGCCAGCGGAGGAAGCCGCCGACATAGTCCCAGAGCCAGGCCTCGATAAGGAAGATCGCGGCCAGCGTGAACCAGAAAAATTTCGCAAGCTGCTTCATGAAAAAGCGGTCCTGATTTGGCGGAGACGACGCCCGCCATGGACGCCGCCCTTCGGGAGCGCTAATTTCCGCTCCGATTTGGCTGGCGATAATACATATAGAGCGGACGCAATGTCTGATTGCACACCGGACGGGCCCGAATACAAGGTCTTCTTCCTTGATGAACAAGGCAAGATCAAGAAATCCAAGGACTTGAAAGCCGTCAGCACCGACGAGGAGGCGATCGCCAAGGCGCGGGAGCTTCTGGATGGCCGCACGTTGGAGCTTTTCGAAGGCTGCCGCCTCGTTCAAGCATTTCCCAGTCACGAACAATCGCGTTAAATTTTACGCATAAGTCCGACTCAAGGCACGCTCGACAGCGTAACGAGGCCGATGCGCGCATCCGGTGGCGCCGCCGCCGTCACCAGCCGCAAGGCCTGCCCGGCGCTGTGAAAACGGCTGATCTGCCTGATGCCCTGTTCGAGCTGGTCCATGGGCTGGGCGGCGGAGACGGCGACGAGAACATCCGTGCCGAAGGGCTCCCTGATCTGCACCGTCAGGCGATAGGTTCTCGCATCGAGAACATGCGGATCGGAGCCTAAAGGATAAAGCGCCTGCACGGTGCCGTCGCCGGCTATGTTGAACAAAACCAAAGAGCGGTTCGCGACAGTCTCCACGTCGATCTCGACCTTGTCGCCGCGATGGCGTGTCTCGGCCGAGGGGTTGACGCGCATGACTTGCGGTTTTGAGGCCGACAGATCCTTTAGCGCCCGCACCGCCGCGGTGCGGTCGATGACGGCCGGAAGATCGCTTTGCTCGACCTTATAGGCGATGATCGTCTGACCCATGCTCGTCGTATGCGAGGTAGGGTCCCATGTCAGATCGGGATTGGCGGCAGGTGCTACGATTTCAAAAGGCGCGTCGCGTGCGATCATGCCATCGAGCTTGCCCGATTGCCCGTCGGCGACGGCTATTCTGATGGCTGCGACCGGCGCGCCGATTGGTCCGGCAAGCGGCGGCTCCGCACGCGTCGGTCCGATCGGCGCCATTTCCTCACCGGGATTGAGGAGGCGGACGCCGCGGGTCTTTTCGGAGGCGATCCCGGTCGTCAAGACGACGAACATCCCGCCGGCGAGACAGCAGGCTGCCAACACGGATGTGGTAAAAAGGTGCAAGACGGGTCCCGCGGATAAGCGACGGCAGGCCACCGTCATACACCAGATCTCCGGTTTTTGAGTCGTAAGCAGGGCGGGCCGGCCGGACGCCGGGACCGAAGCGAAAGAGCTAGTGCATCTCTTTGTGAAATGCGTTTCACGTTATCCATGAATAATCGATTACGCCCCGCCCAAAGAAGACGAGCATGGTAGGCAAAGCGGGCCCGCAAGGCAAAGGGAGGAAGCGCGCATCGCTTTGTGCGTTGCCGCGCCCGTCCTGTTGATCTTGCCGGCGGAGTCTGAAAGAAATGGCCGGCAGGCGTCAACGGCGTCTGGTGATTCTTCGGTTCCTTCCTTCCTGGGGCAACATGGCGGCTGCCTGTACCGGAGGCCTCGACACAGGCTTCGTCGCATTGGGCTATGCCAAGGTGGCGGTCCTTGGCGTCGTTCAGGGCCTGACCGAGCTGCTGCCGATTTCCTCGACGGCGCATATGCGGATCGTTCCGGCGCTGCTTGGATGGCGCGATCCGGGATCCGCCTTTTCCGCCGCCATGCAGCTTGCGGCGCTCGCCGCCGTCATCAGCTATTTCTGGTCCGATGTCCGCGGTATTTTCTTCGGCTCGATCGCCGCGGCACGGCGGCGTGATTTTTCCAATTGGAATTTCCGCTTCGTCATCTGGATCCTGATCGCGACTTTGCCGATCGTCATCGTCGGCTCCTTGCTAGCGCCCTGGCTCAATGCCTGCGACTCGCCCTTGCGGACATTGACGGTCATCGGCATCGCCTGCCTCGTGATGGCGGCGCTGCTCGGCCTAGCCGAGATCTATTCGCTGCATTTGCGCACGCTCGACAATGTGACGATCGTCGATGCCCTCGTCATCGGCATCGCCCAGGTCGGCGCCTTGATTCCCGGCGTGTCGCGCTCCGGTTCGACATTGACGGCGGCACTGTTTCGCGATCTCGAACGGGCGGAAGCCGCGCGCTTTTCCTTTCTTCTCGGGCTGCCGGCGATCGCCGCCGCAGGCTTCAAGGAATTATGGGAACTGCATAAGGCGCATCTCGATGCGCAGGGATGGTCGATTTTGGCCTTGGGGCTTGTCGTCGCCTCCGTCTCGGCCTTCGTCGCGATCTGGAGCCTGCTGCGGATTTTGGAGCGCTTTTCGGCTTGGCCCTTCGCGGTCTACCGGGCTGTTCTCGGCATAGTGCTCTTGGCCGGCGTGTTTACGGGCTGGCTGCCGAATTGATCTTTGGTGCGATTGCGCCGCGTTGATTTGCGGCCCAAACTTAAAAGCAGGGCTCAAACCAAAAGAGCCGGTCTTAAAGCCAGTACGGGGCGGAGGCGGATATGCAGCTCGATCCCACGGTGCTCAGCCGGTGGCAATTCGCCTTCACGGTCACCTATCATATTATTTTTCCGGCCTTCACGATCGGGCTCTCGGCTTTCATCGCGACTTTGACCGGATGCTGGCTCTTCACACGCGACGAGCGCTATCACGATCTGGCGCGGTTCTGGACCAAGATTTTCGCCATATCCTTCGCCATGGGCGTCGTCTCGGGGCTCGTCCTTTCCTATGAGTTCGGCACGAACTGGGCGCATTTCTCGGTCGTCGCGGGCAATGTCATCGGCCCCTTGCTGGCCTATGAGGTTCTGACCGCCTTTTTCCTCGAGGCCACCTTCCTCGGTATCATGCTGTTTGGCCATAATCGCGTGCCGGTCTGGCTGCATTTTGTGGCGTCCATCATGGTGGCATTAGGGACCGCGACTTCGGCCTTCTGGATTCTCTCGGCCAATTCCTGGATGCAGGTTCCGGCCGGCTATGTGATCAAGGACGGCATCGCCTATCCGGACGATTGGCTGAAGCTGATCTTCAACCCGACATTCCCCTATCGTTTCGCGCATATGGTGATCGCCGCCTATCTGACGACGGCGGTGGTCGTGATGGCGGTTGGCGCAAGGCTCATTCTGGCCGGGCGCTATCCGGCTCACGCGGGCCTCATGCTGAAAATGGGACTTGGCCTCGCGCTCTTCCTGGCGCCTGTACAGATCTGGGCAGGCGACGAACACGGACTTGCGACGGCGAAATATCAGCCGGCCAAATTGGCCGCGATCGAGGCGCATTGGGATACGGCCGAAGTGCCGGGACTCGTGCTTTTCGCCTGGCCGAACGAGAAAGCCGAGCTGAACGATTTCGCGCTGTCGATTCCGCATGGCGCGAGCCTCATCGTCACGCATGAATGGGACGGGCATTTCGAGGGCCTGAAACAATTTCCGCCGGAAGACCGGCCGCCGGTCGTGCCGGTGTTCTTCGCCTTCCGGATCATGGTCGCGATCGGCTTCGCGCTATTGGGTCTCGTCCTTTGGGGCGCCTATCTCTGGTATAGGCGTAAGCTTTCGACCGACCGGCTCTTTCTCAACGTCGCGGCACTGTGCTGGCCGCTTGGGTTTGTCGCGATCATCTCCGGCTGGATGGTGACGGAGATCGGCCGCCAGCCCTGGGTTGCGACGGGCATCTTGCGCACGGCGGAAGCGGCTTCGCCCGTCACCGGCGGCGAGGTCGCGATTTCGCTCGCGCTCTTCGTGCTGGTCTACGGCATCGTTTTCTCGACCGGCATTTATTACACCAACCGGCTGATCAACGCGGGGCCTTCGCCGGCAATCGTCCATGGCGACGAGGCCCTGCCGTCGCGGCCGTTGTCGGGCGCGACCCATGCGGCGCAACAGGCGGCACAGGGCGGCACCTTACCGACAGGCTGATCAACGAGAGGGCGGCGCGATGACGATAGCGGATTGGTATCTCCCGGTGATCTGGGCCGTCATCATCGGCGTCGCCGTCGCCATGTATGTTATTCTCGACGGCTTCGATCTCGGCCTCGGCATCTTGTTCCCCTTGGCGCAGGAAGAGCATTTTCGCGACGACATGATGTCCTCCGTCGCGCCCTTCTGGGACGGCAATGAGACTTGGCTGGTGCTGGGCGGCGGCGGCATGCTGGCCGCTTTTCCGCTTGCCTATTCGATCCTGTTCTCGGCGCTTTATATTCCGATCATCCTCATGCTGCTCGCCTTGATCCTGCGCGGCGTCGCCTTCGAATTCCGTTGGGCCGCCAAGCCCAATCAGAAATATTGGGATCTGGCCTTTTCCGGCGGATCGATCGTCGCAGTCTTCGCGCAGGGTCTCGTGCTTGGCGGGATGCTGCAAGGCGTGACGGTCGTGGACGGCCGCTTCGCGGGCGGGCCTTTCGATTGGCTCTCGCTTTTCTCGCTCATGTGCGGCTTCGGGCTCATCGCGGGCTATGGCCTGCTCGCGACCTGTTGGCTCATGATGAAGACGCATGGCGATGTCGCGGCCTATGCGCGAAAGCTGGCGCCGCGGTTTCTGATCGCGGTCGCGCTTTTCGCGGCGCTCGTCAGCCTGTGGACGCCGCTCCGCTATCAGCACATCGCGGAGCGCTGGTTCTCGACACCGAACATCTTCTACCTCTGGCCCTTGCCGCTAGCGACGGCTGGCCTCGGTTATCTCGTCTGGCGATGGATCGAAAAAGGCGCGGAGGTGAAGCCCTTCTTTGGCGTCATCGGCATTTTCCTTCTGTGCTTTTTAGGGCTTGCGATCTCCTCCTATCCTTATCTCGTGCCGCCGTCGGTCGATGTCTGGCAGGCCGCCGCGGCGCCTGCCTCGCAGAAATTCATGCTGGCCGGTGTTGTGGTTCTGCTGCCGCTCATCCTTCTCTATACGGGCTTTGTCTATTGGACCTTCCGCGGCAAGCTCGGACCCGGAGAGAGCTATCATTAGATCATCCTGCTTTCAGGTTGAATCACCCAAAAGCAGGTAATTGGAGGCCGTCATGCGCGGACTTGATCCGCGCATCCTGCAGAGCATGCGTAGATCACGATGATTTGGTTGCGCCGGAAAAGGCTGCGCGCTTTCCTCACCCAGATCTAGTTGACAAGGCTCGGCTTTGTTTGCGTAGTCCGCCGGATCGATCGGTATCTCCCGCGATCGTCCCACAACAGCTAAGCTATGCCCGCTCTCACCCATGTTTTTCTGCGGATGGTCTCGCTCATTGCCGGCTTTCTCGCGCTTGGTTTGATCGTCGCGGCGAGTCTTTGGCTCAGTGTGCGTCAAGCGGAAGACACAGCGGCGCTCCGGTCGTCGGTTGCCACCGAAAGCAGTCTCGCGGCGGTTCTCTCGGCCCTGCAGGACATTGAAACCGGGCAGCGGGGGTTTTTGCTGACCGGCCAGGAGAGATATCTCGAGCCTTTTACGAGCGGACGCGAAAATCTCGAAAGACAATTCGAGATCCTGAGGCAAGAGCTTGCCGGCCACACAAGCGAGATCCCGCTTTTGTCGACTTTGCATTCCGTTGCTCAGCAAAGACTCGAAATCGCCCAAGCCGGAATCGCGGCGAAAGACGATGGGGCGGCGGCGATCGTCACGAACGCCGATCGCGGCAAAGCCGCCATGGATCGCGCGCGCGAGATCATCGCGCAAATCCGGGCTGAGGAAGCGCGCCTCATCAGCGAAAGGTCGGAGGCGGCGGATGCCGCGTCGAGCCGCGTACGGATTGGCATTTTCTCTGCCGCGATCCTGGTCGTCGGTCTCGGCATTTTGAGTTTCTGGATCAATCAGCGCCAAGTCGCCACGTTGATGGCTGCGCGAGATGCCTTGTCGGCGGCCAATGTCGGTCTCGTCCGGGAAGCTCAGGAACGCGAGCGTCTGTCCGAGCAATTGCGGCAGTCGCAGAAGATGGAGGCGGTGGGCCAGCTCACCGGCGGGATCGCGCATGATTTCAACAATATGCTCGCGATCGTAATCGGCAGCCTCAACCTCTTGAAAAAGCGGCTCGACCGGGGCGAGACGAGCGATGCCGCGCAATTGATGGACGGCGCTTTGGAAGGCGCGACGCGCGCCGCCAATCTGACCAACCGCCTTTTGGCCTTTTCCCGCCAGCAGGCGCTGACGCCCGAACCCATCGATCCCAATAAATTCGTGTCCGGCCTGTCGGATCTATTGCGCCGGACGCTCGGCGAAGCGATTCAAATCGAGATCGTCCTCGCGGGCGGGCTCTGGAAGACTCATACCGACGCCAATCAGTTGGAAAGCGCGATCCTCAATCTCAGCATCAATGCGAGAGACGCCATGCCCGACGGCGGCAAGCTGACGATCGAAACGCTCAATGCGCATCTTGATGAGCATTATGCGGCGCGGCACGTCGAGGTGCCCGCCGGGCAATATGTTCTGATCGCCATTACCGACACTGGAATGGGCATGCCGCCCGATGTGGTGAGCCGGGCTTTCGATCCCTTCTTCACGACGAAGGAGATCGGCAAAGGCACGGGGCTTGGCCTCAGCCAAGTGTTCGGCTTCGTCAAACAATCGGGAGGCCACATCAAGATCTATTCGGAAGTCGGCCAGGGCACGACGGTCAAATTATATCTGCCGCGGTTCCTCGGCAGCGACCAGGCCGCTGTCGAAAGCACGCGCGTCAATCGCGCGTCCGGCAGCCCGAGCGAATCGATCCTCGTCGTCGAAGATGAAGAGAGCGTCCGGACCTTGACGGTCGGCTGCCTGAAGGAGCTCGGCTATACGGTGCAGCATGCCGACGGCGCCGCCGCGGCTCTGCGCATTCTCGACGCCGATCCGGCAGTCAATCTGCTCTTTACCGATATTGTGATGCCGGAGATCAATGGCCGCAAATTGGCGGATGAGGCGCTGCGGCGGCGTCCCGACCTCAAGGTCCTTTTCACGACCGGCTATACGCGCAATGCCATCGTCCATAATGGCGTGCTCGACCCTGGCGTCCATCTGATCGGCAAGCCCTTCACCATCGATCAATTGGCGGCCAAGGTCCGCGACGTTCTCGACGGGTGATCCGCTTTTGTCCGCTCCGCTCCAATTGCGGGCAGCGGCAAGAGCGCCGGAAGAGCTCGTAAAAGCCGCATGTCATTGAAAGGCAAGCGATTTGTCCTGTTAGCGACGCGGCACGGGAATTGAATACTTCTAAGCGAATACGAATTGTTCAACTGGAATGAGTGATGGCCCTCGATTTACCTACGGTATTTAAATACCATGTCTTCGCCTGCTTTACGAAGCGCCCCGCCGGGCATCCGCGCGGGAGCTGCATCGAAAACGGCGCGGAGCCTTTATGGAACAGGCTGGCACAAAAGCTCGAGGCCAAACAGCTCGCCGACGTGCAAATGACGAGTTCGGGCTGTCTGTCCTTCTGTCGTGCAGGCCCCCTGATGGTCGTCTACCCGGAAGGCATCTGGTATCACCCGGAAAAGCCCGAAGACATCGATGAGATCATTCAATCGCATTTCATCGAAGGCAATCCGGTCGAGCGGCTCATCATCGTGCCGCAGAAGTAATCTGTTCGAAGAAATGGCGGATGCCCGATCGGCTGCGTATCGGGCTCCGCTTATGAGCTGGGAGATGGGCTATGCTTGAAACCGTGATCGTCGGCGCCGGCCTCTGCGGCCTTTCACTCGCTGCGGGGTTGCAGGCGCAAGGCCGCCCCTTCTCCATTTATGAGGCAAGGCCGCGTATCGGCGGCCGTATCTTGTCGGAACGTTCCGACAAGGCCGATATGCGCGTCGATCTCGGGCCGACCTGGTATTGGCCCGACACGCAGCCGGGCATGGTCCGTCTCGTCGCTGATCTGGGTCTCATCAGCTTTTTGCAGCACGATACGGGCACCGTGTTGCGCCTGCACGATCACGACAAGAAACCGCATCCGACCGAAAACGAAAGCGTCCATGCGGGCGCCCGCCGCGTCGAAGGCGGCATGGCTTCCGTCATCGAGGCGATCGCCAAGAAAATCCCGGCGGAGACGATCCATCTCGACCATGTCATCACCGCTGTCTTCGATCGCGGCACGCATGTCGAATTACATTTCCGCCATGGCGACGCGCTTGTCACCATCGAAGCCAAGCGCGTCGTGCTCGCGGTGCCACCGCGTCTCATCGAGGAACGTGTCCGCTTCGAGCCGGAACTGTCGCCCGAGCTCGTCGCCGCGATGCAGGAATCCTACACCTGGATGGCGGCGCAGGCGAAGGCCGTGCTGGCCTATGACAAGCCCGGCTGGCGCGATGAGGGCAAGTCCGGCAATGCTTTTGTCACCCATGGGCAAGCCGTCATCGGCGAGATCTTCGATGCCTGCGACGCGACGGGCACGCGCGCCGCGATCGGCGGCTTCATCGCGCTGACGCCGGAATTGCGCGCGAGCTTCATCGACGGCATGCCCATGTTGATGGGCAATCAGATGGGCCAGGTCTTCGGTCCCGACTATGAGCATGGCGAGCAGCATTACAAGGATTGGGCGGCGGATGAATTCACCTGCGCCCGTCTCGATATGGTGCCGCCCGAAGAGCATCCGCATTACGGCAATCCGATCCTGCGCCAGACCTGGTGGGACGGGAAATTGTACTTCGGCGCTTCGGAGACGGCGAGCTACGCCGGCGGCTATATGGAAGGCGCGCTCGATGCGGCGCGCCGCCTGATGCGCGATGTCGGCCGCTATGCGCCCTCGACCGTGGTCACGGC
>JAATEW010000319.1 GCA_015655535.1 Hyphomicrobiales bacterium
CCTCGATCACATCGCCGACCCGCACTTGATAGGAGGCGATGTTGACACGGCGGCCATTCACTTTGACATGGCCGTGGTTGACGAATTGCCGGGCCGCGAAGACGGTCGGGACGAATTTCGCCCGATAGACGACGGCATCGAGGCGGCGCTCCAAGAGGCCGATGAGATTATCGCCCGAGTCGCCCTTCATGCGGATCGCCTCGGCGTAATATTTGCGGAACTGCTTTTCCGAAATATTGCCGTAATAGCCTTTGAGCTTCTGCTTGGCCTTCAGCTGCGTGCCGAAGTCCGACAACTTGCCCTTGCGGCGCTGGCCATGCTGGCCCGGCCCATATTCGCGCCGATTGACGGGGCTCTTCGGGCGGCCCCAAATGTTTTGCCCCATACGGCGGTCGATTTTATATTTGGCTTCTGCACGCTTCGTCATTCGCGTCCTCAAAATGGCCGGACAAAGACGAGCACGCGCCCGCGCTTGACAGCGCGTCGCAAAACCGCGTCCTCCCGGCTCAGTTGGCCTGTTTCAGACAGGTCAGGTGGCGGAGGTCCGCGCCCTCCTCTGCCGGCCTTTTGGGCCAGCCGACAGGCCGCTCAGTTCGATCAAGCTGTGATTGAAGAGCCGCCACGGGTGCGTCGGTGCGGGGTAAACCCGCCCGTTCCAGGCATCGCTAAGCGGCACCTGGAAGGAGCAAATAATCGCGTTTCTTAAAGAATGTCAACCCTGTGCAGCCGAATACATCTCCGCCGCGGTCTTCACGTCGCGCATGGACGAGCCAAGCACCAGCTTGCCGGACGACGGTGTGGCGCTGACAAGACCGGTGCTGCCCGGAATCGTAAGCTTGTATTGCCACATCGCATTGTCGCTTTTCTCGACGGTGACCTCTACACCAGGGGCCCATTCGGCGATGCGCGGCAAATGACCTGGCGCGACGCGCCAAACCGATTTGTCGGCCAAATGCAAAATATCCTTGTTCAATTCGACAAGAGCGCTCGTACGAGACATTTCGATCCTCCTCATGACGCAGCCATAAGTTCTTGAGGCCCGACCTTCCCAGATCTCTATCCGCTCCCATATCCGGATAAGATCAAGCTTGCTGGCGGGTCCGCTTTTGTTTTAGCAAACTTGGGGCCACGGCGCGGCTTACACTAAGCTATAATTTGATATATACTTGAATATATCCTCAGCTATAACTTCTTATATACTTGGATAGGCTGGTTTCATGGCGACCGTAATCTTGTTCCACTCGGTGATGGGCCTGCGGCAGTTCGAACGCGACGCCGCAGAACGGCTTCGCGCCGATGGGCATGAGGTTCACACGCCGGATCTTTATGATGGCCAAACGGCGGGGACTGTCGCCGAAGGCGCCATCCTCATGGAGACGTTCGGTTTCGACGCGCTCGCGGAACGCGCGCTCAAGGCCTGTTCGGGCTTGCCGGAAAAAACGGTTCTCGCGGGTTTTTCGCTAGGCGCGAAGCTCGCCTGCCAGGTGTGGGGCAAGCGTGCGCAGACGAGCGGCGTGCTCCTCCTGCATGGTCTTGGCGACTTTCCGAAGTGGGTGCGCAGCGGTCTTCCCGTACAGGCCCATTTCGCCGAACCGGATAGTCATATTTCCGACCAGCAGGCGAATGAGTGGCCAATGACGGCCTTCCGGATCGGGCTGGCCGCGGAGATCTATACCTATGAAGGTGTCGGACATCTCTACTCGGATGCGGCCTCGCCCGACTATGACGCGGCAGCGGCCGAGCAGACCTGGTAACGCGCATTGGCGTTTCTCAAGGATCTTTGAATCTAGCGCCGCGGTGCGCGCCGCGACCAATCCATGGGACGCGCTTTTTAAGAAGGCCTCCGACTCCGCGGTTCCAAAGGTCGAAACACGCCCGATAATTATCGTGGCCTTCCGGCCATTCTTCCCTATTGTCACAAGCGCACGATCGAACCACCGCTTGAGCTCAAGACTTATAGGCTGGTTTCATGACGAGCGTGATCTTGTTCCATTCAGTCATGGGGTTGCGGCAAGTCGAACGCGATGCCGCCGACCGGATGCGCGCCGCCGGGCACGAGGTTGTCACGCCCGATCTTTATGAAGGTCAGACGGCAAGCTCGATCGCCGAAGGCTTTTCGCTGATGAGCCGAATCGGATGGTCCGCGATCTGCCGGCGCGCCGAGACGGCGGTTGCAGAATTGCCGGACTCAACCGTGCTCGCCGGCATCTCCATGGGCGCCGGCGTCGTGGCGCATCTTTGGCCGAAGCAGCGCCTCGCCAAAGGCGTGCTTCTCATTCACGGTCTCGCCGACATCCCAAACGATACGCACCCGGGTCTGCCCTTGCAGGTGCATATCGCCGACCCCGACCATTTTGTTCATGACGCACAAATGTCAGATTGGCGGGAAGCCGCCAAACAAGCCGGCCTCGAAGCTCAGCTTTTCACCTATCCCCGCGCCGGGCATTTCTACACAGACCCGGCCTCGCCGGACTATGACGCGAAGGCGGCCGAACAAACCTGGCAGCGCACACTGGCCTTTCTCAAGGAGCTGTGAACCGCCGCCGCGATGACGCGAGCGTGAATCGCAAATTCGTCCGCAAGTCTTTATTTTAGGCCAGCAAATTTGGGTCTAAGGGCGCTATGATGAGAAGCTCACGACGCGGTTTATTCGGATTGGGCGCCATGCTCGCCTTTTGGGGGTCGGCCCGCGCGGCCGAGACTCCTGCCGAGCCCTCAGTCTTCACCCTGCCCGTCCCGGTCGTGCCGGTCGCGGGGTCGAGCCAGCATTTTCCTGTCCGCCGCATCTATTGCATCGGGCGCAACTATCCGGAACACGCGATCGAGTCGGGTTCCGACCCGAAGACCGAGCCGCCCTTCTTCTTTCAAAAGCCTTCGGATGCGGTGCAATTCGTCAAGCCCGGCACAACCGCCGATCACCCCTATCCGACGCTCACCGAAAATTATCAGCACGAGATCGAGCTTGTCGCCTTTCTAAAATCCGGCGGACGCGACATTCCCGTCGAACAGGCGCTTGATCATGTCTATGGCTATTCGATCGGCCTCGACATGACCCGGCGCGACTTGCAGCGCGCGATGGGCGCTCAAAAGAAACCTTGGGAAATCGGCAAGAGCTTCGACCATTCGGCCCCCATGGGGCCTGTGCATCCGGTGGCCTCGATCGGGCATGTGACCAAGGGTGCGATCATGCTCAGCGTCAACGGCAGCCTTCGGCAAAAGGCCGATCTGTCCGACATGACCTGGAGCGTCGCAGAGCAGATCGCGCAATTGTCCAAAGCCAACGAATTGCAAGCCGGCGACATGATCTATTCAGGGACGCCCGCCGGTCCCAGCCCTGTGGTCAAAGGCGACCTGCTCGTCGGCAAGATTGAGGGCTTGCCCGAGCTTTCGGTGCGCATCGTTTGAGTTCGCAATAGCACCCGTGTGCTTCGAAACGCGGGTGCCCTCGCCCTTCGAGGGCCTATGTGCTAGCCCTCATCCAGAGGGGTGCTCCGCAGGAGCCCGTCTCGAAGGACGAGGGCGCTGGAAATTGTTTTGACTGTCTAAGGCCCAATCATATGCTGACTTTTAAAGCGCTTGCGATGCTCGGCCGTGCCTGCGTTCTCTTCGCATCATTCTGTCTGATCGCGGTTGGAGCTTTTGCGCAGGAGTCACCCGCCGCCAATTCCAAGCCGATGGGCATCGGGCTCGAAGACGTCACCTATCCCTATCCGGTGCAATATCTCGATCTCACGATCGAAGGCCAATTGCTGCGCATGGCCTATATGGATGTGGCGCCCACCGCGGCGCCGAATGGCAAAGCGGTTGTGCTGCTGCACGGCAAGAGCTTTTCCGGCGATTATTGGGCCGAAACGATCAAGCTTTTAGCCGGCAAAGGCTATCGCGTCGTGGTGCCGGACCAGCTCGGATTCGGCAAATCGGCGAAGCCCGACATCCGCTATAATTTCGATCTGCTCGCCCGCAACACCAAGGCGCTGCTCGACAGACTCGGCATCGGGAAGGCCGCGATCGTTGGCCATTCCTTCGGCGGCATGCTGGCTGTCTATTTCGCGCGCGACTATCCGGATGTGACGCAAGTCCTCGTGCTCGAAAATCCGATCGGGCTTGAGGATTATCGCTCGGCCATCCCGCCGCAGCCGCTTGAAATGCTGTTCAAGACGGAGATGGCGCAGACGCCCGAGACCTATCGCGCCTTCATGAAGGTTTTTTTCGCCGGCTGGCCACCCTTCGCGCAGAAAACCGTCGACCAGTTCTCGCGTGTGCTTTTGAGCCCGGAATATCCGCGCTATGCGATGGCGTCGGCTCTCACCTACGAGATGATGTTCGAAGAGCCGATCCGGCACGAATATAGATTCTTGAAAATGCCGGTGCTGCTCATTATCGGCCAGGAGGACCGCAGCGTGTTTTTCCGGCGCTATGCGTCGCCTGAGGCGATCAAGCCGCTCGGCAATTGGCCGGTGCTCGGCCGCGCCGCCGCGCAAGACCTCTCAGACGGCAAACTCGTCGAGATCGAGGGCGCGGGTCATATTCCGCATATCGAAAAGCCGGAGGCTTTTCAGGCCGCGCTGAGCGAGTTTTTAAGCGCGCGGTATTAACGCCAATTCAGCCGTCATGCGCGGGCTTGACCCGCGCATCCAAACGCAAATGTCGAAACCAAGTGCCTGGATGCGCGGGTCAAACCCGCGCATTGACGCGCCACTCTATGCGCATAATCCCGCGCGAAAAACCTGCAACTTATGCGTCCCGCTTCTCCAGCCCCGCGAGCAGCATGCAAAGCGC
>JAATEW010000058.1 GCA_015655535.1 Hyphomicrobiales bacterium
AAGATCGGTCGCGATCCATTCCGGATTGGCATCTTGATCGGCCAGAATCAGGACTGCGGACGGGCCCGCGATCATGTCGATGCCGACCGTGCCGAAGACCCGGCGTTTGGCCGCTGCGACATAGGCATTGCCGGGGCCGACGATCTTTGCAACCGGCGCAATGGTCTTCGTGCCATAGGCCAAAGCCGCGATCGCATGGGCGCCGCCGACGCGATAGATCTCGTCGACGCCTGCGAGATGCGCCGCCGCGAGAACCAGCGGATTGATCTTGCCGTCTGGCGCGGGCACGACCATCACGAGGCGCGAGACGCCCGCGACCTTGGCCGGCGCCGCATTCATCAAAACCGAGGATGGATAGGAAGCCGTGCCGCCCGGAACATAAAGGCCGACGGCCTCGACCGGCAACCAACGCCAGCCGAGTTCGACACCGAGCGGATCGGTGAAGCGCAAATCCTGCGGCTTTTGGCGCTCGTGGAACGCGATGATGCGCTCATGCGCCAAGCGCAGAGCAGCGACGGCATCGGCCGGCGCCACGGCGACGGCGGCGTCCACTTCGGCCGGCGTGACGCGCAAGCCCAGCGCTTCGAGATCGACGCGATCGAATTTCTTCGAAAATTCGATCAACGCCTCGTCGCCGCGCGCGACCACGGCGGCGATGATCGCCTGCACCGTGTGATCGACGTCCTCGGAGGCTTCCCTCTTCATCGCGAGAAGAGAGTCGAAGGCGGATTTGAAATCGGGGCTGCGCATATCGAGCCGCAGCGGCATGGCATCATTCCTTATTGTGAGCGGAAGCCTGTCACATAGCACATCGGCTATAAAAGCTTCTCGATTTCTCCCTCAAGCTCGACAGGCGCGGTCGTCGGCGCAAAGCGCGCCGTCACCTGCCCCGAACGATCGATCAGGAATTTGGTGAAATTCCATTTGATCGCTTCCGTCCCGAGCACGCCTTTTTGCTCGCCCTTGAGAAAACCGTAAAGCGGATGCGCGGCGGCTCCATTGACGTCGATCTTGGCGAACATCGGGAAGCTCACATCATAGGTCGCCTGGCAAAATTTTGCGATCTCGGCGGCATCACCCGGCTCCTGCGCGCCGAATTGATTGCACGGAAAGCCGAGAACGGCGAAACCGCGCGGCGCATATTTGCGATAGAGCGCTTCGAGGCCGGTATATTGCGGCGTGAAGCCGCATTTGCTCGCGACGTTCACGATTACCAGGACCTGACCGGAGAAATCCGCAAGCGATTTATCCTGCCCGTCCAGTGTCTTGGCCGAAAAATCGTAGATCGTGCCCATATCCGCTCCTCAGTCGCTCTCAGTAAAGCCGAACCCGTTTACTGCGCAAGCATGACATCGGAAGAACTATGCCGTGCGGCCGTTGGACGCCGCCAAATATATGATTTCAAATAAAATCTTCAACCGAAAGCCCGTTGCTCCGGCTTTGGGAGCAGCCTTTGGCGCTTCGGCCGCTGTCCCCGCAGCTAGCCCGGAGTCTGTTCCGACCGCACCTTGTTCAGTTCCGCGGTGAGAAAATCGACCTTGCTTTCAAGCTGGGCGATTTCGCCCCGCAATTCCCTGATGGTTTTCTCATAATGTTCGAGAAGAACCCTGATGCGGTCGTCGACCACCGCCGTCAGGGTCGGCTGACGGCTGATCATCGCGGCGGCGATTGTCGCCGCCGCGCCGATCAAGGCGCCGACAACGCCGGCGCTGAGCGTTATCCAAACCGAGTTCGACACGGCTCATTCCTTTCGCCCGCAGATGATTTTGACGAGACGCCCTTCCGCGCGGTCGCCTGGCATTCCGGCGATGATGGATTCCGACGCCATGGCGCAGGCGATCGCTTCGACTTTCACGCGGATCACGTCATCCGCGGAATGTTCGGTGCAGCCGTCGGCGGAGACGTTCAAAGCACAAATGAGAATCATGGCCTCGATCAAGGCTTGTCCTTTCCAACAAAGTTCGAGAATGAAGTGGCGGCGCTTGAAATCAGCGCTTGCACGCGATGCGGATCGTCACGCGATGCCAGGCACCGCCGATCGGATATTCGCCGCGGATCGCTGGCAGGCGGCAGGCGGCCTTTTCGACGCGGATCTCTTTTTCGATAAAGGGCGCGGGTGCGCCAAGCGCCGAGACGATGATCCAGGCCGCGATCATTGCACCACCCCTGTGCCGGTCACCGTGCCGCCGAGCGAGGCGCAGACGATGGACGACGACACATAGAGCTTGCCGTCCGTGCCCTGCACCGATTGGCCGGCTGAAATCGCCGCTTCGACCTGCTGCGCGACAAGGGCCGCGTCGGCGACCGAGCAGATGAAAGCCGATGCGCCGGCCTTCAAGGTGGCAACGGCCTGCACGGTCTTTGGATTGGTGAGAAAATCCCCGACTTTCTCGACCTCCGCGCAGCCGCCGAGGCCGAGCGCCGCGCACGCAATCATGACCGAAGCGAGTGTGGGTCTTTTCATGATGAACTCCTAATATTTGAATGATCCATCGGGATTGAGCTGATGGCGCGGGTCGTCCGCCCATGACGTGCTCACAAAGCCGCCCGCCACCCGCGACCGGGATCAGCGGTTGCGCGCCGATCTTGTTCAGTTCGCCGAAAACATAAGGAAGAAGCGTGGAGACGATGCCGGTGATCGGTTCGCCAAATCCGAGATCGGCGGCGATCGTGACCGCTTCCTCGATTGCGATCTCGGCTTCGCTCGCATAGCTCTTGGCCTTGATCGCCGTGGATAGGCTTGAGAAAAACGTCGCGAGCGATCCGCTCGCCGCCTCGAACTGGCCTACGCTCACCGCCGTTCCGGCGACCGTAAGTTTCGTTGTCGAGGGAACGAGTCTGCCGACGATCCTGATGATCCATGTGACGATGTCGGAGAGAGCATTCATTTTCCGACGCCTTTCAGAAAGCCTGCGACGAGGCCGGTGGCCGCGCCGAGCAGAGCCGTCAAGGCATTCGCGGTCGCGGGATCGGCGAAGAAAGCGCCAAGCGCGGGCTTGCCGAGTGCGATCGAACCGCTGGCTGCGAGCGCCAACAGCCCGGCGCGGACGCCAGGCGATTTGAACATGTCGAGCATGATGCACCTTTGGAATTGGCCCGGAGCCGCCGGGCGCGGATCGTGTTCAGGCGCGCGCGGCGCCGCCGTTCAAGCGGCGCAGGATGCGCTTGGCGATCAGCGTCAGGTTCTGGCGCTGCTTCAGGCCATTGACGCCGCCATTGATCGCGCGCGTGATCTCGGTCGAGGCGAATTGAAAACTCAAGCGATCGTCACGGTCTCGATCGGCCCAAAGATTGAGATCGCCCTTGCCGGAACCCTGGTGCCAGAACCAGCAATCGACCGCGAAAGAAATATCGGCGCGCACGGCGACAAGCTCAGGACGCGCGACGAGATCGATCGAGGGATCATCGAGCACGGCGCGCACGAAGGGCGTGGCACGGGCGTAATTGGCCCGGCCGGTCAGCTCAATCTCGCCTTCGCCTTTGTAGCGCGTGCCATCGCCGGGCCGCGTGTTGCCAAGGTCTCTACGGCCTTCGTATTCGCGGCCGCTGGCATATTCGGTGCGCGTGCGAAAACCGTCGCTTTCATGCGCGCATTGACCGATGAAATGCGCGGCGCGATTGATGGCAACGAAACCATAGCGCGGCCCGAGCTTTTCGAGATTGGCGCAGAACGGCTCGATGATCTCCGGCCTGGCAAAAGGCGCGAGTATCCGCAGGTCCACAGGTTTTGGATAGATCATTGAAGTGTCCATGGAAAAGCCGCCCGAAACTTTGCAGGCGTGCTGTCTCGGCGTTATAAGAACGCTCTTTTCAGAGGGAAAAAATGTTTGCCTTCAAACGAGGAACGGAAGCCATCGATTTCCTGGCCACGAAGTTCGACTTCCACACTGTCCTCGACATCGGCGCGGGCGCGGGCGACCATGCGCGCTATTTTCGGGACCTCGGATATGGTGTGACGACGATCAACCGCGATATCGTCCCAGGCTTCGACAACGACTTCATAGGCGACTACAACACGACCGAATTTCCCGAGCCGTTCGACGCGATATGGGCCTGTCACGTTCTAGAGCATCAACAGAATCCGGGACATTTTCTCAAAAAAGTCTATCGTGACCTGAAGCCCGGCGGCATCGCCGCCATCACGGTGCCGCCTTGGAAGCCGCAAATCGTCGGCGGCCATCTGACGCTATGGAACGCGGGGCTGCTGCTTTACAACATGATCCTGGCGGGCTTCGACTGCCGCCGTGCCTCGATTAAGACCTATGCCTATAATGTTTCCGTCATCGTCCGAAAGAGCGCGGCCCTTATACCCGCCGATCTCAGGATGGACGGCGGCGATATCGAAAAACTCGCGCATCTGTTTCCATTCTCTGCGAGCCAAGGATTCAACGGAGACATAGACGAATTGAATTGGGACGGCCGTCTTCCGGACAAACGCCCCGTTGCCGGCGCCTCCTTCGATCACGCGACCCTCGACATAAAGTTTCTTAAGAACCTGCCGTCTCTATTCGAGACTGACATGGACCTATTATTATGGGCCGCCGAATGCCGGTCGGTTCAGGGTCATGTGCTTGAATTCGGCGTCTTCCACGGGCGGAGCATAACGGCCATCGCCAATCTCGAGTCACGGCAAAAGGTAGTCGGCTTTGATAGTTTCGAAGGTCTGCCGGAGAAGTGGGTGAGATCCGGCACGAGCACCTACGAACGGGGCCATTTCGCGATTCAAGAACTTCCCGCTGTCCCGCCGAACGTCCAGCTCGTGCGCGGTTTCTTTGATCAATCTCTCTCTCCGTGGAAAGACAGCACGGACGGCCCCATTTCGATGATCCATTTCGACGCCGATCTCTATAGTTCCACCATCGGGCCGCTTTGCATTCTCAATGATCGGATCGTCGCCGGGACAGTGCTCGTCTTCGATGAACTTTGCGATTGGCAGGAGTCAGGCATCTATCCGAATTGGCCCGAAAATGAATGGCGCGCGCTGCTGACGTGGATGGAGCAGTTTGCCAGAGAGGTACGGCCATTGGCCAGAGGGTCGAGATTCAATGCCGCATTCGTCGTAACGCGATGAGCAGCATAGAACACGAATTTAGTCTGAAGCGGAAACAGGACGATCGAAAGATCATCCCATCCGGTGCCACGTCGCGCCGGCAAGGTCGTAGATCATCGCAAATGGCGCGGCCGGGCCGATCGTTGACGGCGCGCCGCTGATCGATTGGCCGCTGTTTGGCGACACGGTGAGAGCCGTCACGGTCTGCGACGACAGCACGCGCACAATCTGTCCATCGATGGGCGCCGCGGGCATCGTGATCGTTCCGGAGGCCAATGTTCCGGATGGCGTCAGAAGCAGCGTCGTCGAGGTGTTGCCGATTGTGATCGAAAACCCCGTCGTGGGGATCTGCGCCGCCTTGCTTTGGTCTGCCTGGGCACCTTGAAAGGCAATCTGGCCCGTGCCGAAGATTTCCATGCGCTGCACGAGCGATGTCGTGCCTGGCGTCGTCACGCTGAAGACAACATTTTCGCCTTGTGCCGTATCGGTCCAATTTTCGGCAGCGATGAATTTCAAGATGGCCTTATTGGCTATCGAGAAACCCGTCGCGCCATAGGCGCGCGCGCCAAACAGGCCGATCGTATCGCCGGATTGCACCGCCGATGGCGAGGCGGCCGTATTGCGGGCGCTTCGAAAGATGAAATTGGCAGCGCTCGGACCAAGAGATGGACTGCCACTGTAAGCATCAATCAACAAGCTCGGCGTGGTGTTCGTTTGTTGCGACACGTAGAGCGCCGCGAGCGCGCCGGGACTATTGCCGGATAGCACGTTATTGATCGTCACGCCTGACGCCGAGAGCCCGAAATTCGCCGTGACGACGCCGGACGAATTCGCGATGCCGAGCGCGTCATGCCAAGTCGAGCCGTCGGGCGAAACCTTGAAATGAAAATCGTCATCGCCGCAAAGCCCGACTTGCGCGCGGCCGGAAAAACCGTCTTCATAGATCGTCGATGCCGTGTCCGACGCGGCCGCTTTGTTGATGGTGAAGTTGAAATCACCGGCGCTGTTAAAAAGCGCGCTCGCGCCGAAGACCGAGAGCGGATTATTCGGATCGGCCGGCGTGCCAATGCCGACCGGCGGCAGATTGCTCGTCGCTTGATCGACAATCGTCCATTTGCCGGCGCCATTGCTCTGCAAAGCCAGATAACCATAGGCCATCGCAATGACGGCGCTCACCGCACCATCGATCGTATCCGAGCCCGCGCGGCTGATCGTAATCGTATCCGCCGCCGAACATGAGCCCGACTCGTCCAGGATCGTAAGCGCCGTTCCCGTGGGATAGGCGCTTGCCGCCGGCAAGGTCACGATGCGCGCCGCTGCGATCGCGCTATAGGCGATCGTGCGGTCGGATGCGAGCGCCGTGTAATCGGCATCCGCCACAGCGGTTCGCGCATTGGTGATAACTTCCGTGAGTTTCGCCGCGGGCCAACCGCCGGCCGTCATGCCATCATG
>JAATEW010000172.1 GCA_015655535.1 Hyphomicrobiales bacterium
CGGACGATGTGGTCGCGCCGCGCCCAGGAATATGAAGCCAAGATCAATTCCGGCGATCTCATCGCGATTGCCGAGGTCGTGCGCGATCTCTATCGCTCCGATGCGCAGCCGGAACAATCTTATTCGGAACGCCAGCTCTATGAGGCGGCGCTCGATCGTCTCTCGCGCGAAGTCGGAACCGTTCAGAAATTGACCGAGACCGAAGCGCTGAAACTGATCGAAACCCAGCTTCAGAAGGGTCCGCGCCGCAGCAAGGCTGAGGAAGCGGATGTCGAAACCGAAGCCGAGGGTCCTGAAGCCGAAGAAGGCGAGATCGAGGAAGCGGCATAAGCGCACGGTAAAATTTCAAATCGTAAAAAAGGCGGCCCCGAACGGGCCGCCTTTTTCTTTTAACCAGTCCGCTGGCGAAGACTCATATCATCGCGCCGGCCGCGTCTTCGGGATGCCGCTGCAGCAGGTAGCGCCGCAATTTCTCGATAGCTCGGCTTTCGATCTGCCGGACGCGTTCTTTTGAAATGCCGAGACGCGCGCCAAGGGCTTCCAGCGTCGTTGCCTCTTCGCCGAGACGCCTCTCGCGGACGATGCTGAGTTCGCGTTCGGTCAGGCTTTTCAGGGCATCTTCGAGCCAATCGGTCCGGCGGTGGGTATCGATCGAACTGCTCACCAATTCGTCGGGAAGAGGCTTGTCGTCGACAAGAAAATCCACCCGTTCCGCCGGCATCGACGGGTCGCTTTCAGCGACTGTGGCATTCAGCGAAATATCAGGGCCGGACAACCGCATGTCCATCATCTCGACATCGGCGCGATTGACGCCCAAGGTCTGCGCAATGTCTTCATAGATGATCGCGTTGCTCGACTCGCCGCGCTGGGCCAATTTCGCGCGCAAGCGCCGCAGATTGAAGAACAGACTTTTTTGCGCGGAACTCGTACCGCCGCGAACGATTGACCAATTGCGCAGGACATAGTCCTGAATGGCCGCGCGAATCCACCATGTCGCATAAGTGGAAAAACGCACGTCGCGTTCGGGTTCGAACCGCATCGCCGCTTCCAGGAGGCCAATATGGCCTTCTTGAATGAGATCCGCGATTGGCAAGCCATAATGTCTGAACTTGACCGCGAGCGCGATCACGAGCCGCATATGGGCTTGGGCAAGCTGATGCATCGCACCGACATTGCCTTCGTCTTTCCAACGCCTGGCGAGAACTTGTTCTTCGTCGCGCGCGAGAAAAGGAGCAGCCATGGCCGTCCGTATGAACTGGCGGCCGACGCCTGAAAGTTGAACCATTGCGTTCAATGGACCGGCCCTCCGTGCAAAGCGGCACGGAAGGCCGAGATAAACTTCACAGGATCGTGATGACTGTTCTCTGATATTCGTGAGGGCTCGAAGTGACCGCGGTCAAAAAAAATGCTTGCGAACCAGCGCATTAGAAACCTCTGCAAAAGTCGAGGCCCCCAACCCCGCACCCCCTAAACGGTTCACATATGCAGCTGGTTCCCGACGGTAGCAGGTCTTTTCATCAGAAAAGTTTTACCGCGCCTGTCATTTAGTTAGCACATTCATTCCGTTACGATTTTATACGTTTCGCCGCTTCGCAAAGACCCGTTGCGTTCGATACCATTCAGCAACAGAAAATAATCGAGCGGCCGATCCGGTACGACCATCCGCGAAGCCAAAGTTTCCACGCTGTCGCCATCCTTCGCCACGATCATCGTCAGCCGCAGCGGATGAACGGCGCTTGCCTCGTCCGGCGCAATCCGCCGGAATGAATTGATCAAAGCCTGAAATCGCGCTTCCGCGTCATCGTTCAAACTCCGCACTGCGAAGATCAGCCGATAGACTTCGCTTGGATCGAAACGAATCACGGCCAGCAGAAAATTCCATTCGCCTGCCCGCGCGGTCGCGGTCGCGGCCTTCATCGTATTGATCTCGGTCGACGCGACCGAACTTTGAATCAATCCATCGACCCAGCCGGACGCAATATAGGATTCAAGCGAGGTCGATTGCGCCAGGTGAATGCTGTCGAGACGCAGAGCTTCATTGCCGCCGCCTTTCACGCCGAGGATGGCCTGCGCGGAATTTTCAAGCACGAATCCATCCGGCGCGACGAAAGTAAAACCCAAGCGCGGATGAACAAAGCGTCGGCCGCGAATGGACCCTTCCGACGGATCGTCGCCAAACAGCAAGCCATCGATGGCGGCGAGATAACCGGCGCGATCCGCGGTGCCTATCCCCGGCGCACCGATCTGCCGCGCGACAATGGTTGCTTGCGCCACGCGTTCCGGAGTCGAGGGATGGGTTGCGAGAAGATCGGGCTTGTCTGCGTTCGACTGCCCGACAAGCGAGGCGCGAAACGTGCTCCACCGGCCAAGCGAAACGAGGAAGCGCGTTGCGCCGTAAGGATCGAAACCCGCCCGCGCCATGTCCTTGATGCCGATCTCGTCTGCGTCAAGTTCCTGCTGGCGCGAAAAGCTTGCGAAAGATTGCTTGGCCGAGGCCTCGACCTCCTCGCCTTTCTGCCGGCTTTGAATGACGCTCGCCGCCTGACTGATGACGGCGGCGCGCTTTTCCTGCTCGGCGCGCTGCATGGCGTGGCGCGCGGTAATATGCGCGATTTCATGCGCCATGACGGCCGCGATTTCCGACGCATCATTGGCAAGCGCGAGGAGCCCGCGCGTCGCATAAAGATTGTTCGGCGGAAGCGCGAAGGCGTTCACCACCGGCGAGTTCAAGATCGTGACTCTATAGGGTTCGCTTGGACGATCGCCGGCATTGGCAAGTTTGACCAGAATGTCGTTCAGATAGCGTTCGGCCTTCGCATCGTGATATTCGCCGCCAAACAGCGAGACCATGCGCTTATGTTCGGCATTCGCGGCATCGATCCCGACGGTCTTGGGCGCCGCCGCGGGAATATCGACGGGCGCGGGCTTGGTACCCTGGACTTCGATCGACGAACAATCGGCGAGAAACAGCGCGGCGACAGGCACGAGCACCAGGCCCGCGACAGGCCATAGTCGGAGCCTCGGGTGTTCCTGCCGCCCTTGTCTCAGGCCAGACCGTTTCGAGAACCTCATTCAACCCTTCGATCTATGGCTGCGCCATCGCAGGGGCATTCTGCACCGGCTTTGCGGCTTCACCGGGACCGTTCGCGATCAATTCGACTTCGCTTGGAGCGGCCACTTCGATTTCCGGACCGAAACGCGTTTCAAGCAGTCCCCGCACGCGTAGGGTTTGCCCGATCAGCTCATGAAAATGAAGCCCGGCCGCCTCAAATATCTTGACGTTGCGTTGCAGGACCGTGACCGCCAAAAGATCCCGCCGGTGCGGCCCGAAGAAAAGCGTGGTCCGGCCTGAACTGTCGCGAACCTCGGTGATGCGGCCTTCGGCCAGAACGAGGCTTCCGGCGTGTTCGGTGAAGGCCGCGGCGTCCGTTGCCGCTATGATCTAGTAATAAGGATCACTCCAAAGTCCGAGCACGGCGGCGCGGGCGGCTTTTTCTGCCTTCAAAAGCCGCTTTTCACAGGGGTTTTTGTATTGATCCGGAGCGACTCGCGCGAAGCCCTGCTGAACCAGGCTTTCTGCGGCCGAAGACAGATTTGCGTCACCAGATACCGGCGAGGCGAAAACAAGCGCCGCGATACGGCCCCAACGGTCCGGCCGCGCATCGAGCGCCTGATAGGAAATGTCCCGGCTTTCGAGCCAGGCCGCCAGCCAGTCCCGTGCGCGCATGCCAAGATCCGGATCGTTCGGGGTAGGCCCGGCCGCCTCGACCCCGGCGATCCGAAGGACACGGCCATCGGCCAGCGTCAATTCCAATCTTTCGTCGATGGCGGCGACGCCCGCATGGCTTGCGCCTTTCAGCGCGCAGGCCTCATTGGCCCCGTTTTCTTTCGCGAATGCGCCAGGCGCCAGGCTTTGAACGATGAAAAAAACGGCAAGCCCGGCACGTGCTGCAAAGCCTAGAATGATTTTTTCGAGCCCTTTGCGGGCTTGCGCATCCACTTGATTCTCGCCAATTTCCAAGTCGCCGTCATGGCTCCCGCCGGGAAGACGATCGGCGGTTTGGAGTTTGCGCCGCGGCGCAGCGGGGTGCAACAACAGGCGATCCTATCGGCTGCGACGTTAAGGTCCCGGTCTGGCCAGAGGCCGGTAGAAATGTTAAAAATTGAAGTCAGGAATTTGTCATAGGTCCTTCATCTCTTCGATCATAGATGGCTTTGGCAAAACTGTTTCTCGCGCGTGGAATGTCCCGGTAGCTCAGCAGGATAGAGCAACGGTTTCCTAAACCGTAGGCCACTGGTTCGAATCCAGTCCGGGACACCAAGCCCAGCCGTCAAAGCGATGCTTGATCTGGAACAAGGCCGCGCGCGCCCGAGATAGGTATTGCCAAGCAGAACTGTACAGCGGCCGCCAAGGCCGACGGTTTCTCATCGGTTGATCACTTTGGAGGGTTCCATGTCGGACGATCATCATCTGCAACAGGCCGTTCTTGCGGAATTGAATTGGGAGCCAAGCGTCAACGCCGCTCATATCGGCGTCGCGGCAAATGCCGGGGTGGTCACCTTGAGCGGCCATGTCGAAAGCTACGCCGAGAAACATGCTCTCGAAGTCGCCGCCCGCCGCGTGAAGGGCGTCAAGGCCGTGGTGATGGAGATCGACGTGAAGCTTCCGATGGACGTCAAGCGCGGCGACGATGAGATCGCAGCGGCCGCCGTCGATCGTCTCGGCTGGGATGTGTCGGTACCGCGCGATGCCGTAAAGATCAGCGTCGACAAGGGCTGGGTCACCCTCACCGGCGAAGTCGATTGGTATTATCAGAAAGAAGCCGCCGAGCAGGATGTACGCCGGTTGTTCGGCGTTGTCGGGGTGTCCAATCAGGTCACGATCAAGCCGCGCGTCAACACCGAGAATCTCAGCGACGACATCATGCACGCGCTGCATCGGTCCTGGTTCTTCGATCCCCGGACGATCAATGTCAGCGCCAATGGCGGAAAGGTTCGGCTGAGCGGCACTGCGCCGTCCCTGCATGACCGGCAAGTCGCCGCGGCGACCGCTTGGACCGCGGCCGGCGTGACCGATGTCGAAAACGACATCGCGGTCGTCTAAAACGACAAAGGCTTCAGAGTTTATAAATCCCGCCGCTCTTGCGCCAGCTTCATGCCGGCAACCAGCGGCGGGATCGATAGGTAGTCGGCCGAAACTGCCTCTTGCCACTTGCATGAAGTTGAGCGAGACGCTTAGTCCGAAGCGCTTAGAGCGGGATGAGCAAAAGTGTAAGCGGTTTTGCGCCCGCATCCCGCTCTAACTTATTGAACCGATCACGAACTTATTGAACCGATCACGTTTCATGATTTTGGATTGATTCAATCCAAAATCATCGTGATCTAGCGTGCCGAATGCGCCGCACCAACGGACCCAAAAGAAATGCCGCAAAGCGCCAAGCCAATGTCTCGCACGCTTGCGATCGAGATCGCAACGAAGACCATGGCCGTCATCAATCCGGCTAACCGCGGATTGAGGATGGCCGATCTGCTTGAGAAACACGGGTTTCGCCGCGTGCAAGAGCCCGAGCTTGATATCCTCAGCGATCAAGCCAGGCTTGTGAGCTGGCTGCGCGAAACCTTCAGAGTCGACTGAACTCCTAAACATTCTTGGCGCTATCGCCGCCGGTGACTTCATATTCAGCACCTGTCACCATCGCGGCTGCATCCGAAGCCAGGAAAACCGCGGCCGGCGAAATATCGTCCGGCTGGAGCCAGCCGACCCTCAACGGTACAGTCGCAGCCCGAATATCCCATGCTTCTTGCGGCGAGGGCTTTTCTGGCGCTTTGCGTCCCGTTTCGCCAATGCTCTCGCTCAGCCTTTTATCGTAACGCGTCAGCGCCGTATCGACGAGCCCTGGGATCAGCGCATTGACGGTGATGTTATATTGACCGAACTCCATCGCCGCGGATTTCATCAGGCCGAGAATGCCCCATTTCGAAGCGGAATAGCTCGATCCGTCCTTGGTGCCATGCTTGCCTTGCATCGACGATAAGAGAATGAAACGCCCTTTCTGCCGCGCCACCATTTTGGGCGCGAAAGCACGCACCGTATTGGCTGTGCCGTTTAAATTATTGTCGATCACATCGTACCAGTCGGCGTCTTCCATTTCGAGAAGACCTTTCCAGCGTTGAATGGCAGCATCGGCCACGACAATATCAATTTTGCCATAGTCGCGCTCCACGCGATCCGCAATCGCACGCAAGGCGCCAATATCGCGAATATCGGCTTTAAAGCCCTCGCCGCGCCGTCCGTAGGCTTTGATCTTCTCGATGGTCTCAGCCAATTCTTCCGGAGTCGCAGGAACCGCATTCGAGGCCGGAGACACCGGTCCGGCAATATCAATTGCAATGACGTCCGCGCCATTGGCGGCGAATTCCACGGCGATGGCCCGGCCAATGCCGCGGGCCGCCCCTGTCACAACGGCGACTTTGC
>JAATEW010000442.1 GCA_015655535.1 Hyphomicrobiales bacterium
GCGCCGGCGCGGGCCAATTCGCGCGCCACGGCATAGCCGATCCCGCGCGAGGCGCCGGTGACGAGGGCGATCCGTCCGGCGAGGGGACGGGGAAGTTGGTCTGTGTCCAAGGCCAAAGATCAACCCGCTTGGGATTGGATCAAGACCCTCATCCTGAGGAGGTCCAAAGGACCCGTCTCGAAGGAGAGGTTTGATCGCGGAAAAGATGCTGATCCCTCGTCCTTCGAGGCTTGCCTGGGAATCAGGATGAGGGATCGGTCCGATGAAGTCTTGACCCTAGCCCGCCTCAGCGAGCAGCGAGAGCTGGGTCTTGGTTTCGCCGGAGACATCGGTGAGATGCGTCGGATATTGGCCGGTGAAACAATGATCGGTGAATTGCGGACGCAGCGGATCGCGGCCCTGTTCGCCCATGGCGCGGTAAATGCCTTCGACCGACAAAAAGGCGAGCGAATCGCAGCCGATATATTGGCGCATTTCCTCAAGCGTATGGGTCGCGGCGAGAAGCTTGTCGCGCTCCGGCGTATCGATCCCGTAATAGTCGGGATGGGTGATCGGCGGCGACGAGATCCGGAAATGCACTTCTTTCGCGCCGGCCTCGCGGATCATCTGGACGATCTTCACCGAGGTCGTGCCGCGCACGATCGAATCGTCGATGAGAACCACGCGCTTGCCTTCGATAACGGACCGGTTGGCATTGTGCTTCAGGCGCACGCCCAATTCGCGCACGGTCTGTGTCGGCTGAATGAAGGTGCGCCCGACGTAATGGTTGCGGATGATGCCGAGCTCGAAAGGTATGCCCGACGTCTGCGCATAGCCTATGCCGGCTGGAACGCCGGAATCCGGCACGGGCACGATGACATCGGCATCGACGGGCATTTCGCGCGCGAGCTGGGCGCCCATCGCCTTGCGGACGTCATAGACGGAGCGTCCATGCACGACCGAGTCGGGCCGCGCGAAATAAATATATTCGAAGATGCAGGGACGCGCCGGCGTGCGCGGGAAGGGATGCAGGCTCTCGACGCCATCTTCCGAGATTACGACGATTTCGCCATTCTCGATATCGCGGACGAAATGGGCGCCGATAATGTCGAGCGCGCAGGTCTCGGAGGCGAGGATATAGCATCCGTTCAACTGGCCAAGCACGAGCGGTCGGATGCCGAGCGGATCCCGCGCGCCGATCAGTTTCTTATTGGTGAGCGCAACGAGCGAATAGGCGCCTTCGAGCTCGCGCAAGGCATCGATGAACCGTTCGGTGATGCGCGGCTTGCGGCTGCGCGCGACGAGATGGAGGATCGCTTCCGTGTCCGAAGTCGATTGATAGAGCGCGCCTTCGCGCACGAGTTCGCGCCGCAGCGTCAGCCCGTTCGTCAGATTGCCATTATGGGCGACGGCGAAGCCGCCGGAACTCAACTCCGCGAAGAGCGGCTGCACATTGCGCAGGATGGTTTCGCCCGTGGTCGAATAGCGCACATGCCCGATGGCGGCGGTGCCGGGCAGCCGATCGATCGTCGAAGCCTTGGAGAAATGATCGCCGACAAGGCCGAGCCGGCGTTCGGAATTATACCTTTGCCCATCGAAGGCGACGATGCCCGCCGCCTCCTGTCCGCGATGCTGCAAGGCATGCAGGCCGAGCGCCGTGATGGCCGCCGCCTCCGGATGGCCGAAGATCCCGAAGACGCCGCATTCTTCACGCAGCCGGTCGGCATCCAGGTCGAAACTATCCTCATCCGTCAGGTCGGCTTGGCCATCATCCATGGATCTCTTCCACTTCTGCCTTGACGCATGATCCTAACCAAAAAGTCTGCAACTTTTTGGGGATCATGCTCATGTATGTTTGCCAGGGTCGGGCTTCGGCGCAGCCGCCGGAGCCGGGGCGGGCTTCGTATCTATATCGCTGTCGGCAGGCGCCTCTTCTGTGGTGCCTGTCGCCTTCGGCGTCTTCAGCTTGGCGAGGAGACCCTCCGGATCGTCGGGCAGCATGGCCATCAACTCGTCGCCGGTCGTCTGCAGCAGCGGCCGCATGCGGGCGCTCTTCACCCATTCCGGCGTCTTCTCGGTCGGCACGAGCCAACTGAAGAAAATAAAGGCGATCACGCATAGCAAAAGCCCGCGCACCGCGCCGAACACGAATCCGAGCGACCTGTCGAGCGCGCCGACCTTCGAGTCGAGAATGGCATCCGAAAGCCTGACCGTGATCAGGGACACGATGATCAGCGTGACGAAAAAGACGATGGCCGCCGAGGCCGC
>JAATEW010000218.1 GCA_015655535.1 Hyphomicrobiales bacterium
ATGGCGAGGTCGTCGGCTACGGCGCCACCTCCGACGGCCATGACATGGTCGCACCTTCCGGGGAAGGTGCGGTCCGCTGCATGCGCATGGCCATGAAGGGCAATGACGGCAAGGGTGTCGGCAAGGTCGGCTACATCAATCCGCATGGGACCGCGACGCCGGTTGGCGACAAGGTCGAGATCGAAGCCATCCGCGAGGTCTTCGGCAACGACATGCCGCCGATCTCCTCGACGAAGTCGCTCACCGGCCATTCGCTCGGCGCGACCGGCGTACAGGAAGCCATCTATTGTTTGCTCATGATGCAGAATGGCTTCATCGCCGAAAGCGCCAATATCGAGGAACTCGACCCCGCCTTCGCCGACATGAACATTTTGCGCGCCCGCCGCGACAATGCGAAGCTCGGTGCGGTTTTGTCGAATTCCTTCGGTTTCGGCGGCACCAATGCGTCCCTCGTCTTCAAACATGTCGATGCCTGAGACCGCGGCACCTTCGACCGGCACGAGATTGATGGAGGGCAAGCGCGGCCTCATCATGGGCGTCGCCAACGATCATTCGATCGCCTGGGGCATTGCCAAAGCCTTGGCGGATCACGGCGCCGAACTTGCCTTCACCTATCAGGGCGAGGCTATCGCCAAGCGCGTGAAGCCGCTCGCCAAGGGGCTCGGCTCGACTGTGGTCATGCCTTGCGACGTCGAGGATCTGGCCTCCGTCGATGCGGCTTTCACTGTGCTCGCCAAGAGCTGGGATCGCCTCGACTTCGTCGTTCATTGCATCGCCTATTCGGACCGCGCCGAACTCAAAGGCCGATACGCCGATACGACGCGGGAGAATTTCACCCGCACCATGGTGATCTCGGCTTTTTCCTTCACCGAGATCGCCAAGCGCGCGGCGCCCTTGATGACGCAGGGCGGCGCGCTTTTGACACTCACCTTCGGCGGCGCCACCCGCGTCATGCCGAATTATAACGTCATGGGGATCGCCAAAGCGGCGCTTGAGGCGGGCGTACGCTATCTCGCCGCCGATTTCGGTGCCCAAGGCATCAGGGTCAATGCGATCTCGGCCGGGCCCGTGCGGACGCTGGCAGGAGCGGGAATCACGGACGCCCGCGCGATGTTCAATTTCCAGAAGACGCATGCGCCGCTCAAATCCGAGATCAGCATCGCTGATGTCGGCGGCGCGGCGCTTTATCTCCTCTCGGATTTGTCGCGTGCGGTGACGGGCGAAATCCATTATGTGGATGGCGGCTACAATATTATTTCGATGCCGCGTCCCGAAGCCTTGAAGGGCGCCGAAGGCGATCCGCAGCAAGACGAGGCGGCGCAGTAATCGCTACGCAGTGAGTGCCATGCCATTCGCCGAACCGCTTGAACTGGGTGCCGATTGGGCGAAGCCCGACGCCGTCGTCGTGCTGCTGCATGGCGGACGTCAGACGCCCGAAGAGATGGGCTCACTCGCCATGGGGCTTGGCTGCCCCAATGTGCGTTATATCGTGCCCCGCGCGCCGGACGGCGGCTGGTATCCGAAAAGCTTTCTAGACCCCTTCGAAGACAACCAGCCATACGTCAACGACGCCATCGCGCATATCGCAAGCCTGCTGGACATGATCCGCGGCAAGGGCGTCGCGCTCGACCGCATCCTGCTCGGCGGCTTTGCCGAAGGCGCCTGCATCTTGTCCGAGTTTCTGGTGCGCAATCCGAAATCCTATGGCGGATTGATGATCCTAACCGGCGGCCTCATGGATCACACCGCCATCGGCAAACGGCCGGGCAGCGGGTTGCTCGCCGTGCCGACCTATGTGAGCGGCAGCGAGATCGGCGAAGAGGTGCCGGTGCAGCGCATCCGCGACACGATCCGCACCTTGCAGGCAGGCGGTGCCTTGATCCGCTCGCATATTTTCACCGAGCGGCCGTTTACCATCAGCGACGAAGAAAAAGTCGAGATGCGCAAGCTGATCTTGGAAGCGATCGTTGCGGCTGAGGCGTGACCATCGTGCGCTCTTTCTCCCTGTAGGAGACGGGCGCACAGCCTTTTATGCGCGTCCGACGCGGGCGACGCCTTCCTTGGCGACCTGATTGTTCGGATTGATGATCAAAGCGCGTTGATAGGATTCGATCGCCTTGGCCGTATTGCCGCTATGCTCATAGGCGAGGCCGAGCCCGGCCCAGGCGTCGGCATTCTTGTTGTTGACATTGAGGGCGGCGTTGAAATCCTCGATCGCCTTGTCGTTCTTGCCGGTCGCGAGCAGGCTCTCGCCGCGCGCTTCATAAGGCGCACTGGCGAAGGGGTCGCGGTCGATCGCATTGTCGAAATCGGTGATGGCGAGCGCATGGTTGCCCTCGCGCTGATAGATCAGGCCACGTGCGTGAAAGGCCTGGGCGCTTTCGGGATGAAGGCGGATCGCCTGATCGAGGTCGTTGCGGGCTTCGGCCAGATTGCCTTGCGCACGTAAAAGATTGGCACGCCCGAGATAGGCCGGCGCATGCTGAGGATTGGCCGAAATCGCCCGGTTGAAATCGGCAAGCGCGGCATCGTCGCGGCTGATCTGCCGATAGGCCAAAGCCCGGTTGGTGAGGGCGGCGGCGTTGTTCGGATCGAGCTTGATCGCCTGGGTGAAATCGGCGATGGCCTCCTGATAGCGGCCGAGCTTGGCATAAGCGGTGCCGCGCGTGTTCAAAGCCTCGACGCTCGTCGGGTTTCTTTGCACGACATCGGTCAGCGATTTGAGGTTGGTGGTTTGCTCTTCCGGCGTGAGGTTGGTTTCGACTTCCGCGACACCCGGGCCGCGAACGCCGGTAAGCGAGCTCGTGCTTTCGCAGCCGGCGAGGCCGAGCGTGCTGACGAGCGCGGCTGCGAGCACGGTGTGAGGGGAAAGCCATCCCGAACGACATCGCAGGTCTGGCGTGGCCGTTTCCGCCATATGGATCGCCGAGGATCTATTCATGCTCGTGTCCTAGACCTTATCGTCAGGCGTGTGAATCGTCAGATCCACGCTAGCCCAGTCTTTAGGCCGCCTCAATCGGGCAAGATTGGGACGGCAGCGCCCCAATCGACGCCAAGGTAAAGGACACTCAATCCTTCCGATTCTAATGAAGCTGCTCAGGAGGCCCTCGGCAAACCGATGGGCGAAGGCGGCTGGTTAACGCGCACCGCCCATCACGGGCTTGGGCTTCATCGGCAGGAGCCCTTCGCGCTGCATCTTCTTGCGGGCGAGCTTGCGGGCCCGGCGGACAGCCTCGGCCTTTTCGCGAGCGCGCTTTTCGGAAGGCTTTTCGTAATGACCACGCAATTTCATTTCGCGGAAAATACCCTCGCGCTGCATCTTCTTTTTGAGCGCCTTCAGGGCTTGGTCGACATTATTGTCGCGAACGAGAACTTGCACGCATCAGTCCTTATCTGTGGTCCCGCCGCAACCGCGGCATCCGACGTGAATGGGGAAATAAAAAAGCGGGCGCTGAACGAGCACCTGCACGTGAGTGGTTAACTAGCAAAGAAAGCCCGGTTTGTCCAGGGTCGCACACAGCGGAAAACGGGTCGAAACGGGACATTTCTCGGCATTTTCGCGGGTTTATTTGCTCCGACCACCCTTCGGCTTTTCCGTCTCCGCCGCAGCGATGATTTTGGTGACATGGCCCATCTTGCGGCCCGGCCGCGCTTCGGCTTTGCCGTAGAGATGCAGACGGGCATCGGGATCGCGCAGGATGTCGCGCCAGGCATCGGCCTCATCGCCGATCAGATTGTGCATTTCGACCACGGCCCCGCGGCGCTCCGTGGACCCCAGCGGCCAGCCGCAGATCGCCCTGACATGCTGCTCGAATTGCGAGGTCGCGGCGCCGTCCTGCGTCCAATGTCCGGAATTATGCACGCGCGGCGCGAGCTCGTTCACGATGACCGATTGGTGTAACACGCCGGTACGATCCGGCGCTTCGGTGATGAACATTTCGACGCCGATCACGCCCTCATAATCCAGCGCTTCGGCAATGTGCCGGGCGATGCCGACGGCTGTTTCCGCCGCTTCCGGCGAAACTTGCGCCGGTGCGCGCGTCACACTCAAAATATGATGATCGTGCTGGTTCTCGCAGACGTCATAGGCCGCGAAGGTCCCGTCCAATCCCCGCGCGGCGACGACTGAAACCTCCTTGATGAAAGGCACGACGCCTTCGAGGATCGCTTCGACGCCGCCGAGCGAACGGAAGCTGACGGCGAGATCCGAGCCCTCGCGCACGATCGTCTGGCCTTTGCCGTCATAGCCGAAACGCCGCGTCTTCAAGATCGAGGGGCGTCCGAGCTGCCCCACGGCGCGGGCAAGCGCGCCCGCATCGTCGACTTGCGCAAAAGGCGCGGTCGCTATGCCGAGGCTGCTGAGAAACTGCTTCTCGATCAGCCGGTCCTGGCTCGTCGCCAAGGCGCGCGGGTTCGGCCGCACGGGACAGATTGCGGCCAGCACGTCCGCCGTGCGGGCCGGCACATTTTCGAATTCATAGGTGATGACATCGACGCTGCCGGCAAAAGCGGCTAGCGCCGCTTCGTCCTCATAAGGGGCGATCGTATGAGCGGCCGCCACATCGAAGGCCGGGTTATCGGAGTCGGGCGAATAAATATGGGTCTTGAGGCCGAGCTCCGCCGCGGCGACCGCCAGCATGCGCCCGAGCTGACCGCCGCCCAAAATGCCGATCGTCGCGCCGGGACGGGTCTCCTGCGCCATATGCGTCAGCTTGGGTCCGAGGGCAGCTCGGAAACCGCGGCGGTCTGCGCGGCACGCCAATCCGCAAGACGCTTCGCAAGCGCCGGATCGGACAAGGCGAGCACGGCGGAGGCCAGAAGCGCCGCATTGATCGCGCCGGCCTTGCCGATCGCCAAAGTCCCGACCGGAACGCCGCCCGGCATCTGCACGATCGACAAAAGCGCGTCCTGGCCGGAAAAGCCGTTCGATTCGATCGGCACGCCGAAGACGGGCAGGGCGGTCAGGGAGGCCGTCATGCCGGGCAGATGCGCGGCGACGCCAGCTCCCGCGATGATGATCTTGAAGCCCGCCGCCACGGCGCCCTTGGCGAAGGCGTAAAGCCGCTCCGGCGTGCGATGCGCCGAGATGATCTTCGCCTCATAACCAACCGCCAGCGCGTCCAAAATATCGGCGGCATGTTTCACGATCGCCCAATCGGACTGGCTGCCCATGATGAGGGCTATGGGCTTTGCGGCGGACGACAAGGGCTGGCCGTGGG
>JAATEW010000367.1 GCA_015655535.1 Hyphomicrobiales bacterium
CGCGCGCCTTTGTTGTTCTGATGTACGAAGGAGCGATCGATCTTGATCGTATCGAAAGGGAAGCGCTGTAAATAGGAGAGCGAGGAATAGCCGGTGCCGAAATCGTCGAGCGAGAGGCCGGCGCCAAGCTCATGAATGCGGCCGAGCATCTGCGCCGCATATTCCGGGTTCTCCATCACGAGGCTCTCGGTCAATTCGAGCTTCAACGTGCCGCGCGCCACGTCGCAACGATTGAGAACGGCCTTCACATCATGCAGAAGATCGTGGCGCAGCAATTGCCGCGACGAAACATTGACGCTGGCGAAGATGGGCGGATCGACATTCAGCGCATGTTGCCAAGCCGCGAGCTCGCGCGCGGTGCGTTCGAGTGCGAAAATGCCGAGATCGACAATGCCGCCGGTTTCTTCCGCGATGGGGATGAATTCGGCCGGACCGAGCCGGCCGAGCTTGGGGTGATCCCAGCGCAGCAAGGCCTCGAATCCTGCGACCGTGCGGTCTTCGAGCCGCACGATCGGCTGGAAGAACACTTTGATCTCGCCGCGGTCGAGCGCGCGGCGCAGATCGCCTTCGAGCGTCACGCGGTCCGAGCGGCGTGTCCGCATGGCGGGACGAAACACTTCGATCCGGTTGCCGCCGAGCCGCTTGGCATGACGCATGGCGATCTCGGCATCCTTCAGCATGTCTTCGCGCTTTTGATGCAATTGCGGATCGAACAAAGCGATGCCGATCGAGGCCGTCAGCGGAATTTCGATTTCATTGAAGGCGACGGGCGTCGACAAAGCGCGGCGCACGACATTGGCGAGCGCGGTGATCTGGTCGGTATCGGTTTCGGAGACGATGACGGCGGCCAATTGATCGCCCGCGAGCCGGGCGAGCGTGTCCTGCGGTTTCAGGAGACGGCTAAGACGGCGCGAGAGCGTCAGCAAAATCGAGTCGCCAGCCGAGAGGCCGATGCTCTCATTGACCTGACGGAAGCGGTCGATATCGATGCAGATCACGGTCGGGCGGATCTTGGTGTCGCTCTGCGCGAAGTTCAACGCGGCTTCGAGCCGGTCGAAGAAGAGTTCGCGATTGGGCAGGCCGGTCAGATTGTCGTGCACGGCATCATGCAGCAATCTTTCTTCCGAGGTTTTCTCTTCCGTGACATCCGACAAAGTGCCGACGATGCGGATCACTTCGCCATCGGCGCCGACCACGGGCCGTGCCTTCATCAGAAACCAGAAATAATGCCCGTCGACGGCGCGGAGCCGGAATTCCTGATTGATGCGCCCGCGTCTTTGTTCGAGCATCGTGTCGAGCACGGCGCGATAGCGGTCGCGTTCGAAGGGATGCAGAAGATCGAGCCAGCCCGAAGCCGGCCCTTCGAGCGAGCCGCGCCCGAGGCCCAATTGCGCTTCGACTTCCGGGTTCACATAGACGATATCGGCCGACACGTCCCAGTCGAAGACGAGGTCGCCGCTGCCGGTCAGCGCCAGGGCCTTGCGTTCGGTCTCGCTGATGACGCCATGGCCGAGCCCACCTCCGGCAAAGGCATTTTGCATGATCGTAAAGCCGATCAGCATCACGATCAGAACAAGGCCGCCGATCAGGGCGGGCGAGACGAGATCGTTCGTCAGCGTGCCGGTGACTGTGAAGGCGGCGCCGATGATCCAGGCGAGCAGCAGAAACCAGGTTGGGATGAGCATGACGGCGCGGTCATAGCCATGCGTCGACAGATAAATGACGAGGATGAAGCCGACGCCGGCGATGCTTGCGAGCGAAATGCGCGCGACGCCGGCGGCGACCGGCGCGTCATAGACCGCCAAGCCGATCAGCGCGACGAGGAAGATCAGCCAGCCCGTCGCGACGCGCGATGCGCGCACATGCCAGCGGCTCAAGTTGAGATAGGCGAAGAGAAAGACGAGCAGCGTCGCGGCGAGCACTGTTTCGGCGCCCGCGCGCCAGATGCGGTCGGAGGGGCCGCCGGTGCCGAAAATCTTGGTCCAGAAGCCGAAATCGATGCAGACATAGGCGAGCACGGCCCAGGCGAGCGCGGCGGCGGCCGGAAAGATCACAGCGCCTTTGACGACGAAAACGATCGTCAGAAACAGCGCGAGCAGCCCTGCGACGCCGATCACGATGCCTTTGTACAAGGTGAGGCTCGTGACCTTATCCTTGTAGGCGTCGGGCTCCCAAAGATAGAGCTGCGGCAGTTTCGGCGTGCGCAATTCCGCGACGTAAGTCACGGTGGTGCCGGGATCGAGCGTGAGGCGGAACACGTCGGCATCGGCACTTTCTTCCGCCTCCGGTGGAAAACCCTGGCTCGCCGTGATCGCCGAAATGCGCGTCGCTCCGAGATCGGGCCAGACCACGCCCGAGCCGACAAGCCGGAAATGCGGCGCGACGATCAACCGTTCGATCTGTTCGTCAGTGTCATTCGTGAGCGCGAAGACGATCCAGTTCGGCTGCGTCCCGGTCTCGCGCGCGCGCACTTCGATACGGCGGACAATGCCGTCGGAGCCGGGCGCCGTCGACACCAAAAGGCGATCGCCTTGCGCGCTATAGCTTTCGATCGCCTTGGAGAGATCGATGGCCTGAGCGTCGAGCGGCACGCGAATCGCTTCAACCGCTCTCGCTGGGATGAGACTCAACCCCAGAAGAACGAAGGCGATCAAAAAACGAATTTGGAGCCATCGGCTCAGCACATGAAAATCCGAGCTGGTTTCGGCGCATTGAGGAAAAGAGGTGCCCCGCTTTACCAAACGCGCTCAATTGCCTTTGCCCCGGCCGATCGCGTGAGCCATCGGTCGAAGAATCGGAGGAGCACAAGTTTAAGAGTTGGAGAGACGCGCTTTAAGCAAAATCTCTCTACAGCCAACCTCTTAACATTCTTTTTTGTTTGCAGGCTTTAGCGCCTGATCGCTTCGAGTTCGATTGCAATCATGCTCCAAGCTTTTGGTTCAGCGCATGATCTATCCAAAAGTCTGCAACTTTTTAAGATCATGCTTTAACGCAAACTCCATGGCATTTTTACGTAGTCAAAGGGTGCCGGTACGTCGCAGGCATTAATCGGTCAGAGCCTCATCGATGGAAATGACGCCCACTTTCAATTGGTAAAGCTTATCTGTCCAGAGGGCAAGACTTAGCGCTCGGCCTCAAAAGCGCTGGCTTTTCAAGGCGAAGGGAGGCGAGGCCGGGCAACTGACGGGGTCTACGCTTTATCGCGGCGCGGCAGACGCAGCGGAATGGGGTCCGATTCCAAAAGCGCATAAAGCAGATGGTCTTGCCAAATGCCGTTGATCCGAAGATAGGCACGCGCATGGCCTTCGCGCTTGAACCCGCAGCGTTCGAGCAGCCGGATGGAGGGATCATTATTCGGCAGGCAGGCGGCTTCGATCCGATGCAGCCTGAGCGTCGCAAAGGCGAAAGTGACGGCAGCCCTGACGGCGCGCGACATGAAGCCCTTGCCGGCATGCGGCGCGCCCATCCAATAGCCGAGCGTGGCGGCCTGCGCGACGCCGCGCTTGATCTGGCCGAGCGTCAGGCCGCCGACCAGAACATCGTCGCCTTCGCGGAAGATCAAAAACGGATAGCCTTCGTCGTTTTCGATCTCCTGCGCCTGCCGGCGTAGCCGCCGGCGAAAGGCGGTGCGGGTCAGATCATCGCCGGGCCATGTCGGCTCCCAAGGGGTGAGGAAGCCACGGCTTCTTTCGCGCAATCCCGCCCAGGTTTCGAAATCATGCATCTCCGGCGGGCGCAGATAGACGCCTTCACCGCGGATGAAGGTTGCATTGTCGCTCGACGGTCCGAGACGAAACAGGGCCAAGGAACTGCTCTCCCGAGTGCTCTCTAACTTAGACGCTTCCCAAACGTTCCGCCACACGATCCGGGCTCAGCACTTTCGAGATCGGACCGAGCGCGGCAACTGTTGGCGCCGAGCGCAAGGCGGTAGCACCGACGCGGCGGACATCATCAATTCCAATCGAATCGATCTTTTCTATGATCTCTGCGCGGGGCAATACGCGATTGAAAGCCAAAAGCTGGCGCGCCATCTGCTCGGACCGTGCGCCGGGCGATTCGAGCGCCGCGAGCAGCGAGACCTTCATCTGCGCCTTGGCGCGATGCAATTCGACCTCGGTCAGGTTTTGCGTGGCCTCGGCCAGGCAATCGAGCGCGACCGGCATCAGATTGGCGACATCCTTTTTGCTCGTGCCGGCGTAAAAGCCGAAAAGGCCGCTGTCCGAAAAGCCCCAGTGGAACGCATAGATCGAATAAGCAAGACCGCGCTTCTCGCGCACTTCCTGGAAGAGACGCGAGGACATGCCGCCGCCGGCCACATTGGCGAAGATATGCATGGCGTAATGGTCGGGGTGATCGTAGCCGAGGCCTTCGAAGCCGACGACGACATGCGCCTGTTCGAGACGCCGCTTCACGCGCGTGTCGCCGCCTTTATATTTCGCAGGCTGTGGCGCATCGGCCTGATGGACGGGAAGGCTGCCGAAACGCTTCTCGGTCTCGTCGGCGATGCGGGCATGTTCGACGGCGCCCGCCGCGCCGATGACGGTTGCCTGGCTGCGGTAATGCGTATCGAGATAGGCGCCGATGGTTTCGCGCTTGAACGATGAGACGCCATCCGGCGTGCCGAGAATGGCGCGTCCGATCGGCTGGTCCGGATAGGCGGTCGCATTGAAGAGATCGAAGACGAGATCATCAGGCGTATCCTCCGCCACGCTGATCTCCTGCAGAATGACGCCCTTCTCGCGTTCAAGCTCCTTGGCGTCGAAGGTGCTTTCGGTCAGAATATCGGCGAGGATGTCGAGCGCGAGGCCGCTGTCGGCTGCGAGCACATGCGCATAATAGGCCGTCTGTTCGACGCTGGTCGCGGCATTGAGATCGCCACCCGCCGTCTCGATCTCTTCGGCAATGTCACGCGCCGAGCGCCGCCTTGTGCCCTTGAACGCCATATGTTCGAGCAGATGCGACAGGCCTTGCTCATTCGCATGTTCATGGCGCGAGCCGGCCGCGACCCAGACGCCGATCGAGGCCGTCTCAAGCTGATCCATGCGGTCGGTGACGACGCGCAGACCGGACGGCAAGGTGGTGATTTCAACGCTCATCAAGCTACCTGTGTTGAAGGAATCCGCGAACGCGCACGGATGAAGGATTCGACCGCGGCCTGGTCATTGGGCAGGATCGTGAAACGTTCCTTCCGCTCGAACAGATCCGCAAGATGCGCGGGGAGAGCAGGGCGTTGGCCCGTCGCCTTTTCGATCGCATCTGGAAATTTCGCCGGATGCGCGGTCGCGAGCGTGATCACCGGCGTGCCGGGCTTTGCCGCCAGCGCCTGGCGCGCGGCATGGATGCCGACCGCCGTATGCGGATCGATGAGGGTTCCGGTCTCCCGATAGACGCGGGCGATCTCGGCGGTGGTCTCGGTCTCGCTCGTAGCTGCCGCGTCGAATTCGGCGCGGATCTTTGCAAGCGGCGCTGCGTCGAGCGTGAAACGGCCGGATTGTTTCAGGCTCTCCATGAGGCGCCGGACGGCAGAGGCATCGCGGCCATAGGCCTCGAACAACAGCCGCTCGAAATTCGACGAGACCTGAATATCCATCGAAGGCGATTGCGTCGCCTCGACGCCCTTCACCTCATAAGCGCCGGTGGCGAGCGTGCGCGCTAAAATATCGTTCGTGTTGGTCGCGATGATCAGCCGATCGATCGGCAGCCCCATGCGCTTGGCGATATAGCCAGCCAGAATATCGCCGAAATTGCCGGTCGGCACGGCGAAGGAAACAGACCGGTGCGGCGCGCCCAAGGCAACCGCGCTTGTCATGTAATAGACGGTCTGCGCCATCACCCGAGCCCAATTGATCGAATTGACGCCGGTCAGCGAAAGTTCGTCGCGAAACACGCGCGTCTGGAACAGGCCCTTCACGATCGCCTGGGCGTCATCGAACGTGCCTTCGAGCGCGATGACATGGACGTTTTCATCCGCCACGCAGGTCATCTGGCGGCGCTGAACATCCGAGACCCGGCCATACGGATAAAGGATGAAGACATCGGCCTGGCCAAGGCCGCGAAAGGCCTCGATCGCAGCGGCACCCGTGTCGCCGGACGTCGCGCCGACGACGGTCGCATGCTGGCGGCGGGCTTTCAAAACATGATCCGTCAGCCGCGCCAGGATCTGCATGGCGACGTCCTTGAAGGCGAGCGTCGGGCCATGGAACAATTCGAGCAGGAAGAGCTGGTCGCCGATCTGTGCCAGGGGCGCGACCGCCTTATGCCGGAAGGAGGCATAGGCCGCTTCGATCATGCTCTTGAGGAGCTTGGGGTCGATTTCAGGACCGATGAAACGTGAAAAGATCGCCTCGGCCACCTCGGCATAAGAGAGTCCAGCGAAGGCGGCGATCTCGTCCTTGCTAAGCTCAGGATAGATTTCGGGCAGATAAAGCCCGCCGTCGCTCGCAAGACCCGCCATAAGCGTGTCCGTAAAGGACAGGGACGGGGCCTCTCCACGGGTCGAAATATATTTTGCCGTACTGCTCAAAGTCTTTGTTTTTCCTATTGAACTCGTTGTCGTTGGCGGCCCTCTCCCCGGTGGAGAGACAGGTCACAGGCGCATCATTTCGCCTTTTCTATCTCATTCCCCTTATGCCAGGCAAAAGCGGCGAAAACCCCGAAAAGACCAAGCGCCAGCCCGAACCAGGTCAGGGCATAGGATAGATGGTTATTGGGGATCGCGATTTCCGTAGTCCCGCCGATTGGCCAACCGCCCGGCACAGGCAGATCGTCGTCATCGATTGAAAATGGCGCCACTTCCGCGAGACCGAAATGCGCCGCGATTTCCGCCGGATCGCGGGTGAAATAACGCCCCGCCGCAGGGTCGTCGGGAGGCGTGAAAAGATTGCGGGGCTCAGGAGGCCGCATCAGACCCGTGACTTTGATGGGGCCTTGGATTTCGCCTGTTGCCCGCGCGGCCTTGTCCTTGAGGTTTTCCGGTACGAAGCCGCGATTGACGATCACAATGCCGCCCGTGGCGAGCCGCAACGGCGTCAGCACGAGATAGCCGGGGGTCAAGATTCCTTTGCGGCTGAACCCCGGCCCATGGAAGATCAAGGCTTCCTTATCGTTCTCGAATGTGCCTTCCGCTTCGACGTGGCGATAGTCGTAATCGTCCGGCTGAAGGCGCGGCCAATCGGCGATCGGCGGCAAAGGCTGCGGCGTCATGGTGCTGCGCGCCTCGATCTCTCCGATCAGACGCTCTTTCCAGTGCAGCCGTTCCAATTGCCAGACACCGAGCCCGATCAGAATGGCACCCGCCGCCAAAGTGGCGAAGCCGGGCCAGAATAGGGCTTTGAGGCGTTGCGGCATGATACGGCTTCCGATCATCTTCTTATGAGCATCGGATTGGCCCGAAAACCGGTGCCCACTTTTCGGTCCGATGCTCTAGGACTTCAGCCGCCCTTGCTCCGCCTTGTTGCGGTATTGCAGCGAAACGAGAAGCCCCTTCAAGGGACGCAGCAGTCCGAGACAGACAATGACGGTCAGCGGCAGGAAGATTACCAGATGAACCCAGAAGGGCGGCTCGAAGGTGAGTTCCGTCCAGAGTGCTGCGCCGAGCACCAGAAAGCCGCCGATCAGGGAGACGAAGACGGCTGGCCCGTCGCCGGCATCGGCGAAGGAAAAATCGAGCCCGCATTTATCGCAGGTTTTGGCGAGGTCGATGAAGCCGGAAAAGGCTTTGCCTTGCCCGCAACGCGGGCAGCGGCCGAGAATGCCCGTCCAATAAGGCGATTGCGGCGGATAATCGGCATTGGAGCTCATGGCTTCACTTCGCTGGAGGTTTGGAATCAAAAGGGGCGGCACTTCGGCCACCCCCTCTGATGCAGGACGCGGAAACTCTTCAAGCATCAATGTTCCATCGGGGCACCCCAAGACCCCCAAACGTAAATGCAGGAGAACAGGAACAGCCACACCACGTCGACGAAATGCCAGTACCAGGCGGCGAATTCGAAGCCGAGATGCTGCTTTGGCGTGAACTGTCCGGCAAAGGCGCGGATCAGGCAGACGGTGAGGAAGATGGTTCCGATGATGACATGGAAGCCATGAAATCCCGTCGCCATGAAGAAGGTCGCGCCGAAGATCGAGCCTTTGAAGCTGAAGGGCGCATGCGCATACTCATAGGCCTGAATGCAGGTGAAGAGCACGCCGAGCAGGATCGTCAGGATCAGGCCCTTCTTCAAGGTCGACCGGTCGCCGTGCAGAAGGCCGTGATGGGCCCAGGTCACGGTCGTGCCGGAGGTCAGAAGAATGAGCGTGTTGAGCAGCGGGAAATGCCAGGGATCGATGACTTCGATGCCCCTCGGCGGCCACTGGCTGCCGATGAATTCCGCCCGCGTATATTGGTTCGCCGCGCCGGGAAACAGGCTGACGTCGAAAAAGGCCCAGAACCAGGCGACGAAGAACATTACTTCCGAAGCGATGAAGAGGATCATGCCGTAGCGATGGCTGATCTGCACCACGCGGGTGTGGTAGCCGCCATATTCGGCTTCCTTGATGACGTCGCTCCACCAGGAGAACATCACGTAAAGAATGCCGATCAGGCCGACGCCGAAAATATAGCTGCCCGGCTTCGTGCCATGGAATTCGAGGTGCTTCATCCAGAAGATGCCGCCGAAAGCCATGAGGAAGGCGAAGATCGATCCGACGAGCGGCCAGGGGCTCGGGTCCACCAAATGATAATCGTGGTTCGGTTTCGTGTGGGCGTCCGCCATAGCCTAATCCTCTCCCCCATTGATTGGGCCGATGCCCAGCCGTTTAAATTTTCAAAAGCCTGTTGTCACAAACGGCCTTTGCCTTGTCCTCTTCTTTCCGTCAAGCCCGCTCAGAGCCGCGATTTGTCCTTCACCTGATCGGTCTTCACGGCAACCGCGGGTGCCGGGGCCTTCACAGGAAAGAATGTATAAGACAGCGTGACCTCGGCGACCCCCGCCATGTCCCTGTCTTTTTCGAGCGCCGGATCGAGAAAGAAGACCACCGGCATCTCCACCGTCTCATGCGGCCCGAGCTTTTGCTCGGTGAAGCAGAAACAATTGATCTTGTCGAAATAGGCGCCGGAAATGTCCGGGCTGACATTATAGCCGGCGCGCGCTGTCACCTCTTCGTCGGAGCGGTTGGTGACCTTGAAGAAGACGGTTTGCGTCTCGCCTGTCAGCACCGAAAGCCGTGGCGTTTCCGGAGCGAAGCTCCAGTTCAGCCCCGGTGCTACATTGGTGTCGAAGCTGACGGTCAGGCTGCGCGTGCCATGGATGGAAGGCGCATGCTCTGCGACCTGCGTCGTGCCGCCGAAACCGGTCGCGGCGCAGAACATCCGATAGAGCGGAACCGCCGCGTAAGACAGACCGAGCATGGCGCCGACAGCCGCGGCGGCGCCAAGGGCCACGAAGCGCTGGCGGCTCTGTTTCGTCTTGGCGGGAGGCGGGCTGTTCGTCATGTCAGAGCGGCCGGTTCAAGACGCCGGGGCCGAGCTTGGCGATCGTGACGAGAAAGATCAGCACGGCGAAACAGGCGACGGAAAGACCGATGGCAATATTGCGCTGGCGGCGGCTTTTGAGCTGCTGGGGCGTGAGTTCGACGCCGGGGTCTTCCGTCCCTGCCATCGCCCTAGGCTCCGAGCCGCGCCGCGAGTTCGAAGCCGAGGCTCAAGGAGCGCTCGATGACGATCTCAGCGAAGAGGAGAAAGAGATAGAGGATCGAAAAGCCGAAGAGGCTTTTGGCGCAGCGGTCGGCGGCATCGCCCGTCCGGACGATATAGACCCGCGCGGCAAGGAAGAGGAGCGCGGCTCCGAGCGCGATCGCTAGCCCGCCATAAACCATGGATGCAAAGCCGAGAAACCAGGGCAGCACGCCGACAGGCGCGAGAACGAGGCTGTAGAGCAGGATTTCGAGCCGTGTGTGAGCGGCGCCTTTGACATTCGGCATCATCGGAATGCCGGCTTTGGCGTAGTCGGCGGATTTGACCAGCGCCAAGGCCCAGAAATGCGGCGGCGTCCAGATGAAGATGATGGAAAAGAGCACGATGCTCGACAGGCTGATGTCGCCCGTCGCGGCGGCATATGCGACGATCGGCGGAAAGGCGCCTGCCGCGCCGCCGATGACGATGTTTTGCGGCGTCGAGCGCTTCAGCCACATCGTATAGATCACGACGTAGAAGAAGATCGTGAAGGCGAGCAGCGCGGCGGCCAGCCAATTGGCGACGCTGCCAAGGGTGAAGACGGCGAGGAAGGAGAGCGTCAAGCCGAAGGCGAGTGCTTCATCGCCCGTCACCCGGCCGGAGGGAATAGGCCGCTTGCGGGTGCGCGACATGATCGCGTCGATGTCGGCATCATACCACATGTTGAGCGCGCCCGAAGCGCCAGCGCCGACGGCGATCGCGAGCAGGCTCGCAAAGCCGATCACCGGATTGACACCATGGGGTGCAAGCAAAAGTCCGGCGATCGCGGTGAAGATCACAAGCGACATCACCCGCGGCTTCAAAAGCGCGATGTAATCGCCGGGATTCGCTTCCGAACCGGCTGTCGCCTTGCTGATGGTGCCGCTTTCGCCAACGAAGCTCATTGGTGCCTATGACGGGTTTGAGAATATTGCGAGGCGGCGGAGTGTGCCGCCTCGCGGTTTGGGTCGATCAATGATCCGTGCCGGTGATGCGCGGCAGGTATTCGAAGGTGTGGAAGGGCGGCGGCGACGACAGGGTCCATTCGAGCGTGGTTGCGCCCGGACCCCACGGATTGTCGCCGGCAAGGCGCTTCTTCATGAAGGCGTCCAGGATGATGTAGAGGAACAAGAGAACGCCGAGGCCCGACAGGTAGGAGCCGTAGGACGAGATCTTGTTCCACAGAGCATAGGCGTCGGGATAGTCGATATAGCGGCGCGGCATGCCCGCGAGGCCGAGGAAGTGCTGCGGGAAGAAGGTGAGGTTCACACCGATGAACATCACCCAGAAATGCAGCTTGGCGAGCGGCTCGTTATACATGTAGCCCGACATTTTCGGGAACCAGTAATAGAAGCCCGCGAAGAGCGCGAAGACGGCGCCGAGCGACAGCACGTA
>JAATEW010000428.1 GCA_015655535.1 Hyphomicrobiales bacterium
GCCCTCGTCGTCCGCGCTCCAGCAAATCTGAACGGGATAGCGATTCGGATCACTCACCATCGTCCTCACCAATTTCGCCTTCGTATTTATCGATCATCGCGATCAACTGCTTCGCCTGATAGGCAGGAATTTTGCCGCCTCTGTTCTGGAAATTGAGGCCCACCGCCTCGCCCGGCCGGCTTCTCGCCTCATGGCCGCCCTTGCCGCCTCTTCCGGAAAAACCCAGCCATTCTGCAATTTTGAGGGCATCCTCATAGCGAACGTCCTTGGGATTATTGCGGATTTCCGCGAGCAGCTTTTCGCGTCTGGACATTAACTGATACTACATATGATATCGTTTGCATTTAAAAAAGTAAAAACCTGACCAATGCCCAAGAATATTCGCATTCTGAACACGTCGGGGATTGTCATCGCACTTTTGGGTCCGATGCTCCGATCAGCCTTTCAGCCAATCGGCGCATTTCTGCACCTCGCCGCTGCCGCCCCAAGGCGCGATCGGCACGGTCGAGGTCGAATTTTTCGGCGAGCCTTCGATCAGCTTGTCCGAATAGACCATATAGACGAGCACGTTGCGCTTGGTGTCGCAGCCGCGCACGATCTGCATCTTCTTGAAGATGAACGAACGGCGCTCGCTGAAGACCACGTCGCCTTGCGCGAATTTCTCCTTGAAGGTGATCGGGCCATATTGGCGGCAGGCGAGCGAAATATCCGAGACCTGCTCGGCAACACCGAACGTCCCGGCGATCCCGCCCTTTTCCGGCAAAGTATAGTGGCAGGCGACGCCTTCGACCGCCGGATCGTCGAGCCCATAGGTCGCCAGCTTGTCGTTCGGCGTCAGGAAGCGAAAAACCGTCGACTTGCGGAAGATGAGATCCGGATCATCGGCGGCGGCCGCCGGAGAAGCCGCCAGAACCATTATGCTCAAGACAACCGAAGCCGTTGCGCGCGCCAACCGGTCTAAAAGCATGTTCAGCCCCTTAATGTTACGATGCCATACATATGGCACGCCTCGCCTCTCATGCCAAAGGCGGAGGGTGACAGCGCGCCGCACCGCTTTTTCGCGGCAGAGGTCAAGATTGGCCTGGACCGTCATGTTTGCACCATGAAAAAGGAGACAATCTCCGATCATAAAGAAGTAACCAATAATCGTGACATGATTGAAAATGAAACGATTCGGGCGGGAAACGCGTAAATCTGTCCGATTGGCTGCGCCGCATCGGCAAGCGGCGCATGAGGCTTGAATGAATCAAGGGCGGTACGGGGCCTATAGGTTTGGGGCCAATTCCGGAAAAGACGGATCCGCGGCGCAGCGGCGGCGCGGATGGCACTACCGTCTCGCGGCGGGTCTTTTCGCCCTCCTTACAGCCGGGCTCGCGACCACGGCCGGTCATGCGCAAAACGCCGATTGCGACCGCATTCGCGCCCAGATCGCCTATATCGACCAAAACGGCGGAGGCGGCAGCCGGGCCGGCCAATATGCGTCCGCCGCTGCGCGCCAACAGGCCGAACTCGAGCGGACGTCGAACTATGCGCGTTCGCTCGGCTGCGACCGCGGCGCATTTTCCTTTTTCGGCACCAGTCCGGCACCGCCACAATGCAACGGGCTGAATGCGCGCATCCAGGCCATGCAGGCCAATCTCGGCAAGCTTCAGGGCATGGCCGGCGGCGGCGGTTCGCGCCAGGATCTCGTCGCCCGCTACAACGCCTATTGCCGCAACCAACCACGCGGCTTTTTCGACTCACTTTTCGGCAATTCAAACGATTCGCAAACCGACATTCCGCTTGAAGCGCCGCCGCCAACGGACGATCAAACCCCGCGCGGCGGCTCGCAGGCGATCTGCGTGCGCACCTGCGACGGCGGATTCTTTCCGCTGAATTATTCGGCCAGAAACGGCAATCTCGGAACGCTCGGAGAGCTCTGCACCGCGCTTTGCCCCAATACCGAGGTGAGCCTTTATACCCGCAACCCGGATAATGACGTCGGCACCGCCTTGGGCGCCGACGGGACGCCCTATCGCGACCTTCAAAACGCGTTCAAATTCCAGAAGAGCTATGATTCCAACTGCACCTGCAAGGCAAAGGGCGAATCCTGGGTCCAGGCGCTCAGTCAGTCGGACGCCGAACATGTGCTCGGCCAGGAGCGCAAGGGCGACATCATCGTCACGCCGGAAAAATCGTTCGAAATGTCGCGGCCAAAAGTTGAGGCCGCGCGGACAAAAGCTCAACTGTCCGATCCGAACCAGGCCGCAGCGCAAAGCGCGACGCCCACCACAAATAGCGCCACCACCGGCGTGCCCCACGCGAGTCCGGCTTTCCCCGATCAGGCGGATACGCAGGAAATCACCGGCCCCGATGGCGTCAAGCGGCGCGTCCGGATAGTCGGGCCGACGCCTTGACCTTGCCGATCAGCGGCAGGAGCCCGGCCAATTCCGGTCCCTGCTCGCGGCCGGTGAGCGCCAGCCGCAAAGGATGGAATAGAGCCCTGCCCTTGCGGCCCGTCCGGCTCTTCAAGACCTCGGTCCAGGCAGCCCAGGCATTTTCGTCCCAAGGCTCTTCCGGCAGGGCTTTGCCGGCTTCTTCCAGATAGTCGAGGTCTTCGCGGACCGGCTCGATCTCGCCCTCGATAATGCGCCACCAGGTGACGACATCGAGGAAGGTCGACAGATTGCCGCGCACGGCGAGCCAAAAGGCTTCGGCCTTGTAGCCGAGGATATCATGCGCCGCGAGCCGGTCGCGCACGGTCTCGAAGGGCAAAGCGTGCAGCGTGCGCGCCGAAAGGCCCGCTAGTTCGGCCGGATCGAATTTCGCTGGCGTGCGTGAGATATGCGAGGGTTCGAGATCCTTGCCGAGCTCTTCAAGCGAGGTCACGGCGTGAACCGCATGCGACGTGCCGGTCAGCACGGCCAAGGCGGCAACCGCCAAGGACTCGATGCCTTGGTCGCGCAAGCCGCCGATCGACAGGGCGCCGGAGCGTTTCGACAGGCCCTCGCCGCTCTCCGACACGAGCAGATTGTGATGCGCGAAGATCGGCGCGGTGCCGCCCAAAGCCTCGAAAAGCTCGATCTGCACGGCCGTATTCGTCACATGATCTTCGCCGCGGATTACATGGGTGATCTTTTGGTTGAGATCATCGACGACCGAGGGCAAAGTGTAGAGGTAGGAACCGTCTTCGCGCAGCAGGACGGGGTCCGACAGGGAAGCGGAATCGATATGGCTTTCGCCGCGCACGAGATCGTTCCACTGCACGGTTTTATGCTCAAGCAGAAAACGCCAATGCGGCTTGCGGCCTTGCGCTTCGAGCGCGGCTCTGTCGTCAGGCGTCAGCGCTAGGGCGGCGCGGTCATAGACCGGCGGCTGGCCCTTCGCCTGCTGGCGTTTGCGCTTGCGGTCGAGTTCATCCGCCGTCTCGTAACAGGGATAAAGCCGGCCTAGGGCGCGCAGCCGCTCCGCCGCCTCATGATAAAGCGCGAAACGCTGCGACTGCCGCAAAACGAGATCGGGCTTCACGCCGAGCCAGGCGAGATCGACCTCGATGTCCTGCGCATATTCTTCCTTCGAGCGTTCGAGATCCGTGTCGTCGAAACGCAGCAGGAAAAGCCCGTTATGGGCCTTGGTGAAGAGATAGTTGAGGAGCGCGGTCCGGGCATTTCCAAGATGAATGCGGCCGGTCGGCGACGGAGCGAAGCGAACGATTGTCATTGCGTTTTTTAGCATTTTTCGGCGGCGGGGCCAGCCGCGTCGGTTGAAGGCATTGCGAGCCCAAGTCAGGTCAAATGTCGGCTTTGGTTAAATAGAATCTAAAGTCTCCCCTTGAAAATGGCCCGCGTGTTGCTGCCTTGGCCTTATCAATTTTCTTTTGTGTCATTGAGGGACTCATGCAAGAGCGCCGCAACTTTCACAGGGGCCGTACCTTTCTCAGCGGTCGGATCACCTTCAACAATCGATTTTCCACCATGGACTGTTTGGTCCGCAACCTGTCCCAGAATGGCGCGAAGCTTATCATTTCGAGCCCGGTCATGATACCGCATGAATTTGATATTCACATTCATAAGAGGGGCGACAGCCAACGCGCGCGGCTGATCTGGCGCAGCGATATCGAAATGGGGATCGCCCTCATTCACGCCGGTGGCAGCTCCGTCGTGTCGATCGAGACGGCACGGCGGATCAGAACGCTCGAGGCCGATCGCGACGCCTTGGCGAAACGCGTCGCCGAACTGAACGAGCCCACCTGATGTTCAAGTGGATCGCGACCTTCCTATTTAACCGGCTCGTTTTTTTGGCCGTGGTCATCCTTGTTTTGAACACCTACGCCAAGAGTACGTGCTCCCCGGGTGGCGGCGATCTTTTCAGCCGGCTTGAGCAATCCCTGTCTTCACTCAAGGAAGTCGCCCGCGCATTGCAATGACTACGAGAGCGCTGGCGCTCCTAAAGCGCCAGCCTTCGATCTGCTTGTTCAACCTCACACCGGGCAAGGCGCACCGGCCGCCTCCCAGACTTTCATCAGATTGATGAACTCGTCATGCGGGATCGGGACCGGCGCGCGGTCGCCGCCCGGATTCCAGCCCCACATGACGAGCGGCGAGCTCATATGCTCGATCAAGGCGGCCACGTCGCGATCTCCATTGCCCTTGCGGTCTTTCAGCGCATGACAAAGCTCGGCATGGGTCAAGCCCTGCCAGGACATGCTTTTCGGCGCTACGGACCATTCCGGCGCGCCCGGCACGATCGACATTTTGCTGTTTTCGTCGCGATGGCAGGCCGTGCAGCGGGCGCCCGGCGCGCCCATATTGTCCGGCCCGCGCGTGATGAGCATCCGGTGCGGACGGCCTTCGTCGCCGTTCAGCGGCGCCTCGCCCGCCGGATGGCAATTGACGCAACGCGGATGCAGAAGGACGGTCGCGATCTTATCGAAGAC
>JAATEW010000364.1 GCA_015655535.1 Hyphomicrobiales bacterium
ACCGAACATAAGGTCACTCTTCGCCGCAAGGCCCGCGTCCGGCGGGCATTGAAGGCGCATGCCTATGGCAAGCCGCGGCTTTCCGTCTTCCGCTCGTCGAAGCAGATCTATTGCCAGATCATCGACGATGCCGAAGGCAAGACGCTGGCTTCGGCCTCGTCGCTGGAAAAGGCCAATCGCGAGGCGTTGAAGTCTGGCGCGACGGTCGAGGCTGCGAAGGTCATCGGCAAGCTCATCGCCGAGCGGGCGATCCAGGCCGGGATTACCGAGATCGTCTTCGATCGCGGTTCCTATATGTATCATGGGCGCGTCAAGGCGCTCGCAGACGGCGCGCGCGAGGGTGGTTTGAGTTTTTAAGCATCATCCCCCCAAAAGGTGCAGACTTTTGGGATAAAGATGATGCGATGCGTTGAATGAACCCGACCCGGCCGCTGCGCGGCCACCTTCCCCAGAATGGGGGATGAGCCCATCCTTCCCCAGAAAGGGGAAGGAGTCAGCGACGTAAAACGTCGCTGACGGATGGGGTAGGGATAGAAGTTCGAAGCGAGCGGCGCCAATGGAGGCTGCCGCGCAAGTGACGGAAGTGAAAATGGCACGTGAAGGTGAAGGCGGCGGCCGCGGTCGCGACCGCGGCGATCGGGAAGACCGCGATAATGAATTCGTGGACCGTCTGGTCCATATCAATCGCGTCGCCAAGGTCGTCAAAGGCGGCCGGCGGTTCGGCTTCGCGGCGCTCGTCGTCGTGGGCGATCAGAAAGGCCGCGTCGGCTTTGGCCATGGCAAGGCCCGCGAGGTGCCGGAGGCGATCCGCAAGGCGACGGAAGCCGCCAAGCGCGGCCTGATCCGGGTACCGCTGCGCGAAGGCCGTACGCTGCATCACGACGTCAATGGGCGTCATGGCGCCGGCCGCGTCGTCTTGCGCGCGGCCCCTGCGGGTACCGGTATCATCGCCGGTGGCCCGATGCGCGCCGTGCTCGAATCGCTGGGCATGCACGATGTCGTCGGCAAGTCGCAAGGTTCGTCGAACCCCTACAACATGATCCGCGCAACATTCGATGCGTTGAAGCATGAAGATTCGCCGCGTTCGGTCGCGGCGCGCCGCAACATCAAGGTCTCGACGCTGCAGACCCGCCGTCAGGGCGGGGCCGAAGCCGAGCCCGCAGCCGAAGCCTGAGAAAGGATTGCGACATGACCACTGACGCAAATTCCAAGATCACGCTGGAGCAGACCGGCAGCCCGATCGGACGGCCGGCCAAGCAGCGCGCGACTTTGATCGGCCTCGGTCTCAACAAGATGCGGCGGCGCTCGTCTATCGAGGATACGCCCGCGGTGCGCGGCATGATCGCGAAGGTCGCGCATCTTGTCCGCATTGTCGACGGCGAGTGAGGGCAGGGCGATGAAACTCAACGAAATTTCAGACAATCCCGGCTCGTCCAAATCGCGGATGCGGGTCGGTCGCGGTATTGGTTCCGGCAAGGGCAAGACCTCGGGGCGCGGCGTCAAGGGTCAGAAGGCCCGCGAAGGCGTTGCGATCAAGGGGTTCGAAGGCGGACAGATGCCCTTACATCGGCGTCTGCCGAAGCGCGGCTTCAACAATCTGTTTTCGACGGATTATAACGAAGTCAATATCGGCCGCATCCAGGCCGCGATCGACGCCGGCAAACTCGATCTTGCGACGCCGGTCACGATCGACGTGCTGGTCGCCGCTGGCCTCTGCGCGAAGCCGCGCGATGGCGTGAAGATCCTGGGTGTCGGCGAATTGTCGGCGAAGCTCAGCTTCGAAGTCGCCGCGGCCTCGAAAAGCGCCGTGGCGGCCATCGAAAAGGCCGGCGGTTCGATCACGCTTTTGGTGACGCCGAAGGCTCCGGCCGAAGCTCTGTCCTGACAAATGTAGTTAGCCCTTCTCCCGCCTGCGGGAGAAGGTGGCAGCGATAGGGCGCGCCCTGCCGCGCCTGTCATTCAAATAAACGCCCTGTACAGTGTGCAGGGCTATGGCCTGCCGAATGAGGGTTTCCTCAGCTGCAACTACTCCTCACCCGACCCTCGCCGATGCGAGGGCCACCTTCTCCCGCCTGCGGGAGTAGGGAGCGCCCCTGCGATTTCATCAGTAGCGATCTTGCTTTAAGATAAAATCATCGCTTCGGACGACTTGCTGTGCTTTTAGGCAGTCGCTTCGGCGATGAATTGTCAGATTGAAACCCTGTAATCGTCAAGATTCGGGTTATATGAGCGCAATCACGACACGATCCCCGTGTCTGGCGGAGCATTCGATGGCATCGGCGGCAGAGCAGCTTGCAGCAAACGTCAACTGGGGCGCCTTTTCCAAGGCCGAGGAACTCAAAAAGCGCATCTGGTTCACGCTGGGCGCGCTGATCGTCTATCGGCTGGGCACTTACATCCCCCTGCCGGGCATCGATCCGGCTGCTTTCGAGGCGGCCTTCACCGGCAATAAGCAGGGCGTGCTTGAACTCTTCAACATGTTCGCGGGCGGCGCCGTGCAGCGCATGGCCATCTTCGCCTTGAACATCATGCCCTATATTTCGGCCTCGATCATCATCCAGCTTCTGACCTCGGTGTTTCCGACGCTCGAAGCCTTGAAGAAGGAAGGCGAGTCCGGACGCAAGGTCATCAATCAATATACGCGTTATCTCACCGTTCTTCTGGCGGCGTTCCAAGCCTATGGAATCGCGGTCGGGCTCGAGGGGCAGGCCGGCGTCGTGACCGAGCCTGGTTTTCTTTTCCGCATCTCGACCGTGCTGACCTTGATGGGCGGCACGATGTTTTTGATGTGGCTCGGCGAGCAGATCACCTCGCGCGGCATCGGCAATGGTTCGTCGCTGATCATTTTCGCGGGCATTGTCGCGGCCTTTCCATCGGCGATAGCCAATACGCTCGAACTCGGACGTCAGGGCGCGATCTCGACGGGGCTCATCATCGCCGTCCTGGTCATGTCGATCGCCGTCATCGCCTTCATCGTCTTCATGGAGCGGGCGCAAAGGCGGCTCGTCATCACCTATCCGAAACGCCAGCAAGGCAATCGCGTCTATGAAGGGCAGACCTCGTTTCTGCCTTTGAAGCTCAATACGGCGGGCGTCATTCCGCCGATCTTTGCGTCCTCGCTTCTGCTCTTGCCGACGACGATCGCCAATTTTTCGCAGGCGCAAGGCGGTACCGGCCTTCTCGCGACGATTGCCACCTATCTCGGGCATGGCAGGCCGCTCTATATGCTGGCCTATGTCGGGTTGATCGTGTTTTTCGCGTTTTTCTATACGGCGATCGTCTTCAATCCGACCGAGACGGCCGATAATCTGAAAAAGCATGGCGGCTTCATTTTAGGCATCAGGCCGGGTGAACGCACCGCACAATATATCGACAAGATCCTGATGCGCGTCACGGTACTGGGGGCCGCCTATCTGGCGGTGATCTGCCTCCTGCCGGAAATTCTGATTTCTTACGCGGCTTTGCCATTTTACTTCGGCGGTACCTCGCTTCTGATCGTGGTCAGCGTTACGATGGACACCGTGGCACAGATCCATGGGCACCTTCAGGCGCACCAGTACGAAGGCTTGATCAAGAAAGCCAAATTGCGGGGGAAACGAAGATGAGGCTAATTCTGCTTGGACCGCCGGGCGCTGGTAAAGGCACACAATCCGCGCGTCTCAAGCAGAAATACAATATCCCGCAGCTTTCGACCGGAGACATGCTGCGGGCGGCCGTCGCGGCGCAGACGCCGGTCGGGCTCAAGGCGAAAGCTGTCATGGATTCGGGCTCGCTCGTCTCGGACGATATTGTCATCGGCATCGTCGCCGACCGGATCGAAGAGCCGGACGCCAAGAACGGCTTTATTCTCGACGGTTTTCCGCGCACCGTCGCGCAAGCCGAGGCTTTGCAAAAGATGCTGCGCTCGAAGAACATGGACCTTGATGCCGTGATCGAGCTTAAGGTCGACGAGCAGGCTCTCCTCGATCGGATCAAGACCCGCGCGGACGAGACTCTCAAAGCCGGCGGCACGGTCCGGGCCGACGACAATCCCGATGCCTTCAAGACGCGTCTGGAGACCTATAAAGCGCAGACGGCGCCCGTCTCGCATTTTTATGCCGACAAAGGGGCCTTGAAGACGGTGGACGGCATGGCGCCGATCGAGAGCGTGACGCAGGCGATCGATCACATTCTCGGACACTGAAACCGTTGGTGCGGCCATGGCGTGAATTTTTCTTGACAAGGCTTATATAGGGTTGACGCATAGAGCGCCGCCCTCTAGAAGCGGCGGTTCTAACCTCTCAACCGAGTATCGGCAGGCTTTAAGCTTTGCCGCGTCTCGCCCCGCGAGGGCCGGTCTCCACCGGACGCGGGGAAATTCCCGTTTCGCATGCCGGAACGACAAAAATGGAGAAGCCTTTTGGCTCGTATCGCTGGCGTCAATATACCGACGAACAAGCGCGTGATCATCGCGCTTCAATATATTCACGGAATCGGCCCGAAGAAGGCCGAGGAAATCTGTGAAAAGGTGCATATCCCGGCAGAACGCCGCGTCGCCGAACTGACCGACGCGGAAGTCCTGCAGATTCGCGAAACAATCGACCGCGACTATATTGTCGAGGGCGATCTGCGCCGCGAAGTCGCGATCAACATCAAACGTCTCATGGATCTCGGCTGTTATCGCGGCCTACGCCATAGGCGGCAATTGCCGGTCCGCGGTCAGCGCACGCATACCAATGCGCGCACCCGCAAGGGCAAGGCAAAGCCGATCGCCGGCAAGAAGAAGTAAGAGCTTACCGCTCTTCACCCTGGACCCGTCCGGGGATCTCCCGCGGCAAGGCGTCGATGGCCGGAATATCCGGCCAGGCGCTTTGGACGCATTTCCCGAGCATCTGGCATTACGGATGCG
>JAATEW010000435.1 GCA_015655535.1 Hyphomicrobiales bacterium
CTATCCGTGGCGGCGGAGGTTGCCTCCCTGTTTCCGAGCTTTTGAGAAACCCTTGCCGCTATGAGCGATTTTTACTTTGAACCGGCGGCTTCGCAGCAGGAGGCCGAGGCAGCCTTGCGCGGGCTCGCGTTAGGCAAAACTGCGGCGCAGCCCACGTTCGGGGCCTGCGCGCAGAGCGCCGACGGGGCGCCGAAAATCCTCTTCGCCAATGGCGCCATGCTCTCGCTTTTCAATGCCGCGGATCTCGACGCGCTCGGCCGCCGTCTGTTCCTCGCCGGCGACCCAGGCGCGAAGCGGTTGGCGAGCCTTGCGCAAAAAGCGCCTGGCAGCACGGCCCCAAGGCTCGAACGCCTGCGATTTTACTTCGGCCTGACCACGCAAATGTTCACCTTTGCCTGCCACTGGGCGGCACGGCCCGGTCAAGCGCCTCTCTTCGCAGCGAGTGTTCTAGACGCGCCGGCTGCGCTTTTGAATGAGCACCCCGAGACAAAGCGCCCTGAACCCGCCGCCGAGGTGAACGAACCCGCCACCCTGCCGCGCGAGACAAAGGCGGTGCGCTTTTTATGGCGCACGGATGCCGAGGACCGTTTCACGGAAATAACCCCGCCTTTGGAAGCCGTCGTCGGCAAGGCTTCGGCCGATCTCGTCGGGCAAACGATCCATGAGGTCTCGGCGCGGTTGCACCTCGACCCGAACGGCACCCTGGCGCAAGCCTTCGCCAAGCGCGAGACCTGGAGCAGCGTCGAAGTCCTGTGGCCGATTGCCGGAACGGCGACCATCGTGCCGGTTGGCCTTGGTGCGTTGCCGACCTTCGATCGCGGCAGGCATTTCGAAGGCTATCATGGCTTCGGCGTGATCTATGTCACGCGCATCGCGCCGGCTCCCGCCGGGCATCTGGTACCGGCTTTTGACCCGGATCACGCCGCAGTGGAAGCCGTCAAAGTCGAGGAGGTGGGGTTTTGGACGCCGTCCTATGACACTGAAAATGTCGTTTTCCTGCGGCCTTTGGGCGCCAAATCGGCATCGCCCGAGTCAAGCGCGGACAATATCTCGTCCATAGATGCCGAGCCGGAAGAAAGCCCTGCAAGCGAGCCGGCTCCAACGCCTGACCTATCGCTCGCGGAACAATATGCGTTTCATGAGATTGCGCGCGCGCTGGCGAATGAAGAGATTGCGCGCGAACAACTCGCCGCGCCCGATGATGCGGACATCGCCGCTCCGGAACCTGTTGCCGACGCTTCGCCGCTGATTGAACCTGAAGCGCCGGCGCCGGAAATTCCCGTCACGGCTGAAGCAGCGGAAGAACCGGCTCTGCCCGAGCCGGAAGTGGCGGAAGCCGTGGCGCCCGAACCACCGTCCGAGATCGCGCAACTGACCCGCAATGCGGCGGCGATTTTTGCGCACCTGAACGCAGGCGTGCTCGTCAGCCGCAATGAAGAGGCGATTTTCGCCAACCGCTTTCTGCTCGATCTTTTAGGCTATGAAGATCTTGAAGCCTTTCAGAAGAGCGGCGGGCTCCCGCGCCTTCTCGCGCATCCGGCCGCTGGATCGACGGTCGAACTTGCCACGCGCGAGGGCGCTCTCGTGCCGATGATCGCGCGCGAGCAATGCGCCGAATGGGATCATCTGCCGGCGACGCTTTTGCTTTTGCAGCCGACGCAAAAGAGCGAAGCGCATTCGGCGATCGATGCGAAGCTGACGCATTATGAAACCGAGTCGCGCGAATTGAACGCCATTCTCGATACGGCGACCGACGGCGTCGCGGTTCTCGATGCGGCGGGCTGCATCATGACGCTGAACCGCTCCGGCGAAGCGCTCTTCGGCTATGACCAGAATGAAGTCATCGGCGAGCCTTTCTCGCTTTTGTTCGATGCCGAGAGCCGCGCGATCGCAGAGGATTATCTCGAAGGCCTGAAGACGAATGGCGTGAAAAGCCTGTTGAACGACGGCCGCGAAGTCGTCGGACGCGCCCGCCAAGGCGGGCTCATTCCGATCTTCATGACGCTTGGGCGCGTCAGCAGCAGCCATGCCGAAGGCAAGGATTTGAAGTTCTGCGCGCTTTTGCGCGACATGACGCATTGGAAGAAGGTCGAGCAGGAACTCGACGAGGCGCGCAAGGAAGCCGAGCGCGCGAGCACGGCCAAATCCGATTTCCTCGCCAAAGTGAGCCATGAAATCCGTACGCCGCTCAACGCCATTTTGGGCTTTGCCGAAATCATCATGGACGAGCGCTTCGGGCCGATCGGCAATGAGCGCTATAAGGATTATCTGAAAGACATCCACATGTCGGGCGCGCATGTGATGAGCCTCGTCAACGATCTGCTCGATCTCTCCAAGATCGAGGCGGGCAAGCTCGAACTCGATTTCCACGATATCGATGCCAATCGCATCATCTCGGAATGCGTGACGCTCATGCAGCCGCAAGCCAGTCGCGAGCGCGTCATCATGCGCATGTCGCTGGCTTCGAACTTTCCCCCGATCAGCGCCGACGAGCGCTCATTGCGCCAGATCATTCTCAATCTTCTGTCGAATGCGGTGAAGTTCAACGAGCCGGGCGGGCAGGTGATTGTGGCGACCGCCTGGAACGATACGGGCCATGCCGTGATCCGGATCAGGGACACGGGCATTGGCATGTCGGAATCGGATATTGAGACGGCGCTGGAGCCTTTCCGTCAGCTCGCGACGACGCGTCAGACAACGGGCACGGGGCTCGGCCTGCCTTTGACGAAGGCGCTCGTCGAGGCCAATCACGCTTTTTTCTCGATCAAAAGCAAGAAGCAGGAAGGCACTTTGGTCGAAGTGACCTTTCCGGTGATGCGGGTGTCTGCTTAAAGGTTGGGCACGTTCCTTCTCCCGCTCACAAGTCGGGCTTGCCGACTTGCGATTCAAAGATGCCAAACTCGGGCAGGCCCGAGTTTGGTCGGGAAAAGGGAGCACTAAACATCATTCACAATAATAATATGCAGCCGCCGTGGCCCATGCGCGCCGAGCAGCAGCGTATGGGCTATGTCTGCCGAACGCGACGGGCCGGTGATGAAATTCAGCACACGCGGCATCAGGCCCTTGCCATAGACCATGCGCAATTTGCGCAAGAGCCGCTCATAATCACTGACGATGTCGCTGGCCTGCAGCACGGCGATATGATGATCCGGCAGGAAATTGAGATGCGTCGGATTATCCTTGCCCGCGACGAAGGCGAGCGTGCCGGTTTCGGCGACGCCGCCGAAGGCGATGCTGATGCTTGTCAGGTCCGAACCTTCTTTCGCCTGTTCCAGGATGAAGTCTGTTTCCGTCCAGGACATAGAAGCGAGCCGAGGGTCAGCGCCGCCGCGCACGCGTGCCGCGAGATTATTGTCGCGGAGATAGGTTGCGACCTCGGCCGGAACGGCATCGAGCGAGGCCACTTCGGCAAGGCTCGTCTGCGCCCGCAAGGCCTGGGTTTTGAAGATTTCCTTACGAGCCGCAGGGTCTCCTTGACCCCGAGCGGGCACGATGCCTTTCGGCGCGCGCTCAAGCCTGTCTTCGACGATCGCGCGGCGCGGCGCTTCCGTGCTTGTGACGCCAAGCGCGCGGCGGATCGAGGAAAAAATTTCCGTGCGTGCGTCGCTCATGATTTTGGAGCTTTTATTTGAGGCCCTGCGTTGCGCTTCGCCCATTGCGCTTGGAAAGTCCCGCCTTGCGGCACCGGAAAATCACGGCTCTTCGTCCAGGCTTTGAGAAAGGGCAGGGCGTTGAGATTGTCCTTGCCGCGCCCAAAAAGCCCGAGCATTCCTATCGCCATGGATGTCGCGCCGCGATAGAGCCGCGGATGCCTCGCAAAAAACGCCCAGAAGCCAAGCGCCGCGCGCTGTGTCCAAGGCATGAGATGGCGCTCGAAGGCGCGGTCGCGCCAAAGCCGCATCAGCTTCGGCAGAGGGATGCGCACCGGGCAGACCTCCTCGCATTTGCCGCAGAAGCTCGACGCGTTTGGCAGATCGGCGCTTTGGTCGAGGCCGATCAAGGCCGGCGTCAATACGGCGCCCATGGGGCCCGGATAGACCCAGCCATAGGCATGGCCGCCGACGGCCTGATAGACCGGGCAATGGTTCATGCAGGCACCGCAGCGGATGCAGCGCAGCATATCCTTGAACGGTCCGGCCAGCATAGACGAGCGGCCATTGTCGAGAATGATGACATGATAATGCTCCGGTCCGTCCGGGTCGTCGGCACGGCGCGGGCCGGTCGACAGCGTCGTATAGACCGACATGTCCTGGCCCGTCGCCGAACGCGCGAGAACCCGAAGGATCTGTGCGGCGTCCTCCAAGGTCGGAACCAGCTTCTCGATCGAGGCCAGCACGATATGCACTTTTGGTAGCGTCTGGGTGAGATCGCCATTGCCTTCATTGGTGACGATGATCGACGTTCCGGTTTCGGCGATAAGGAAATTCGCGCCCGTGATGCCGACATCGGCTTTGAGAAAATTCTGCCGCAGGATGGTGCGGGCCTCGGCCAGCAGCGTCTCCGGCTCTTCGAGATTGCGGGCGCGATCGAGATCGACATGGGCGCGGCGGAAATCGCCTTCGACCTGGGCTTTCGTCAGATGCGCGGCCGGCGCGATGATATGCGAGGGCGTCTCGTGGCGAAGCTGGATGATATATTCGCCGAGATCGGTCTCGACCGGCGTGATGGCATGTGCCGCGAGCACATCGTTCAATCCCATCTCTTCCGAGATCATGGATTTGCCCTTGGTCACGATATGCGCATCGTGGGCCTTGCAAATCTCGAGCACGATGGCATTGGCTTCATCCGAGGTGCGGGCAAAATGCACATGCCCGCCGGCCGCTTTGACCTTCTCCTCATAGGCTTCGAGATAAAGATCGAGATGCGCCAAAGTATGGTTCTTGATGTCGCGGGCGCTGTCGCGCAAGGCATCGAATTCGGGCAGGTTTGCGATGGCAGAGGCGCGATTGGCGACGAAGCCCGTCGGCACATGCGCGAGCGCCGATTGCAGATCGGCATCGCCCAAAGCATGATGCGCATTGGTCTTGAACTGCGCGGAGGTCGGCGTGATGCTCATGGTTTTTGTCCTCGCCCGATCGGCGGCGTATCGGTGATATCGGCCAGGACTTCGGCGATGTGGCGCACTTCGACCCGGCTGCCGCGCCGCGCGAGCTTTCCCGCCATATTCATGAGACAGCCGAGATCGCCGGCAAGCAGTACAGGCGCGCCGGAGGCTTCGATATTCATCGCTTTCTTGTCGGCGATCACGGAAGAGATCTCTTCATATTTGACTGCGAATGTGCCGCCGAAGCCGCAGCAGACGGTCGCTTCTTCCATTTCGACGAGGTCGAGACCGCGCACGCTTTTCAGCAATTGACGCGGCTGCGCTTCGATCCCCAATTCGCGCAGGCCGGAACAGGAATCGTGATAGGTCACCTTGCGGAGAAAACTGGTATCGACGGAAGTAACCGCCAACACGTCGGTGAGGAAGCTGATAAGCTCATAGGTCTTCGCGGCGAAGCGATCGGCTTTGGCGGCATAATCGGGATCGTCCTTGAAGAGCTCGGGAAAATGCTTCGCCATCATGCCGGCGCAGGAGCCGGATGGGGCGACGACATAATCGAAAACCTCGAACGTGCCGATGATCTTGCGGGCGAGAGCTTGAGCCGTGGCGCGGTCGCCGGAATTATAAGCGGGCTGGCCGCAGCAGGTTTGCAGCGGCACCTCGACCGTGCAGCCCGCATCCTGCAGCAATTTGACCGCGGCGAATCCGACCGAGGGCCGGATCAGATCGACGAGGCAGGTGACGAAGAGCCCGACACGGGGGCGGGAACCTGAAAGAGGCCCCGTCGAAATCGTCATTTATGTCTCCATCTCGCCTTCGGCCGATGCCCAAGCCAGAGCAGCCGCACTCTATCTTCAAACAAAACTTTACCGGAATGGGTCTAAAGAGGGTTGTCCTGGTCTGATGCCGGGTGCAAATGTAGAACAGTTCCTATAAGCGAGCCGCACGATGAGCGCCATCCGTTTTCCGACCCCAGACGCCACGATCATTGATCGCCGCGAGGCGATCATCGCGGGCTTGGCGCAGCTCGTCCCGTTCGATTGTCTCGTGACGAGCGAGAACGAGCGGCGCGCTTACGAGACCGATGCGCTCACGGCCTATCGGCGGATGCCGCTCGCGGTCGTTTTGCCGCGCACCACGGAAGAGGTCTCGGCCGTGATGGCCTATCTGCATAATGCGGGCGTCAAGGTCGTGGCGCGCGGCGCGGGTACCGGCCTCGCGGGCGGCGCGATCCCGCAGGAAGACGCGGTCGTCGTCGGCGTCGGCAAGATGAACAAGATTCTATCTGTCGACTATCCTAACCGGACGATCAAGGTTCAAACCGGCGTGACCAATCTCGGCATCAGCGATGCCGTGATGGGCGACCGGTTCTTCTATGCGCCCGATCCCTCGTCGCAATTGGCTTGTACGATTGCTGGCAATATAGGCATGAATTCGGGCGGCGCGCATTGCCTCAAATATGGCGTGACCACCAATAATGTTTTGGGTGTCAAGATGGTGCTGGTCGATGGCACCGTGGTCGAGATCGGCGGTGCGCATTTGGATGCCCCGGGGCTCGATCTTTTGGGCGTGGTCGTCGGCTCGGAAGGCCAGCTCGGCATCGTGACGGAAGCGACTTTGCGCATCCTGCGTTCGCCCGAAGGCGCGCGGCCCGTGCTCTTCGGCTTCGAGTCGAGCGAGGCGGCTGGCGAATGCGTTGCCGCGATCATCGGCGCCGGGCTTGTGCCGGTTGCGATGGAGTTCATGGATAAGCTTGCAATCGAAATCTGCGAGGGCTTCGCGCATGCGGGCTATCCGCTCGACGCGGGCGCGCTGCTCATCATCGAGGTCGAGGGCTCGCCCGCCGAAATCGAAGCCGATCTTGCGCGCATCGTCGCGATCGCGAAAGCGCATGGCGTGATGACGATCAAGGAATCGAAATCGGCGATGGAAACCGCGGCGATCTGGAAGGGCCGCAAATCGGCCTTTGGCGCGACAGGGCGTATCGCCGATTATATTTGCATGGACGGCACGATTCCGACCGGACAATTGCCGCTCGTGCTGCGGCGCATCGAGGAGATCTGCGCCGAGCGGGGCTTGCGCGTCGCCAATGTGTTTCATGCCGGCGACGGCAACCTGCATCCGCTCATTCTTTATAATTGCAACGATCCCGTGGAACAGGAAAAGGCCGAGCGCGCCGGCGATGAAATCCTGAAGCTCTGCGTCGAGGTGGGCGGCTGCCTCACCGGCGAGCATGGCGTCGGAATCGAGAAGCGCGAGCTGATGCCCTATCAATTCTCGAAGTTCGATCTCGACCAGCAAATGCGCGTGCGCGCGGTGTTCGACGAGGCGTGGCTGCTCAATCCGGCCAAGGTCTTTCCGCTCGGTAGCCGCGAAGCGGCTTGAGGATGACACTGAATCGGTGGGCGCGCAGACCCTTTCCCTGTGGGAGAGGGTGGTTGGCCATAGGGCGCGCTACGCGCGGCCGTCCTCTAAATGAAACGCTTGCACAAAACACAAGCTATGGCCAACCGGGTGAGGGGTTACGATCGCGCAAATTGAAGAGATTGTAACCCCTCATCCGCCTCGCATTCGCTCGGCGCCTTCTCCCACAGGGAGAAGGTTCGCGCCCAAAGTCTCTACCTCTTATGAAAAGGCTCTAGCTCCGTTCAAATGGCCATTTTTTCACCCGCGTCGGAAATCGAAGTCAGAGAAAGCGTCATCGCGGCGCGGACCAACCGCAGGCCCTTTTCGATAAGGGGCGGCGGGACGCGCTCCGGCCTCGGCCGTCCGTCCGAGGCGGACGATATTCTCTCGACCGAGAAGCTCCGTGGCATCACGCTTTACGAACCGGCCGAACTCGTGATCTCCGCCCGCGCGGGCACGCCGCTCGCCGAAGTCGAGGCGCAATTGGACGCGCATCGCCAGCGTCTGCCTTTCGAGCCCATGGATCACCGGCAGCTTTTGGGCAGCACGGGCGAGCCTTCGATCGGCGCGATCGCAGCCTGCAATCTCTCCGGCCCGCGCCGGATTCAATTGGGCGCCGCGCGGGATTTTCTGATCGGGCTCAAGCTTGTGAACGGGCGTGGCGAGAGCATCAAGGGCGGCGGCCGCGTCACCAAAAATGTCACCGGCCTCGATATGGTCAAGCTCAATGGCGGCGCGCATGGCACGCTCGGCGTTTTGACGGAAGTCACGTTCAAGGTTCTGCCGGCGACGGAAGAGTCTGGCACGCTGGTTCTTGCCGGGCTCGACGATACGCGCGCCGTCGCGGCGCTCTCCGCGGCGCTGACATCGCCCTTCCAACCGACGGGCGCGGCGCATCTGCCGGCGGGCATAGCCGGCGACCGAGCCCTCACACTGATCCGGATCGAGGGCTTCGCCTCGGCCGTATCCTATCGGCTCGAGGCGACGCGGACCTTGCTTGCCTTTTATGCGGCGGGCGAG